>JARDZU010000253.1 GCA_029240695.1 Acidimicrobiia bacterium
GTTGACCGCATTGTTCGGGCCGACAGTTGGCCGCGAGGCGGCGGCCGACGCTATGTCCTATTGCTGGGAGCACTGGGACCGGGTCCGCGAAATGGCCAACCCGGTCGGGTACCTGTACGTCACGGCCCGGGGTCGGGTGCGTCGGGCCCGGGGTCGGCGTTTCCTGTTGCTCGATCCGGTGGACTCGCAAAGTGCTCCGTGGGTGGAGCCGGGTTTACCGGCCGCGCTGGAGCGGCTTTCGGAGAAGCAGCGAGTCGTCGTGATGCTGATCCATTGCTTCCAGTGGTCGTTCAAGGAGGTGGCGGAGATGATGGGTGTCTCCAAAGGGACTGTTCAGCTCCACGAGAGAAGGGCGATGAGACGGCTCCGCAGGGATCTCGGGGTGGAGGCGTGAACCTCGATCTCAGCTCACAGTTGGCCCGCTACGGGAGCCAACTCCGCGAGGACAGAGAACAGCTCGAACTCGAGGACGTAATCTGGCGTGGTGATCGGCCGACGGTCGGACCTCGAGGCCGAAGTGGTCCCGGGGGTCCGTGGGCCCGGCCGTGGGTGATCGGTGCGGTGGCCTTCCTGGCGGTGGTTCTGGGGGGCTCGATCCAGATCCTGCTGTCGGATCGAGGCGGGAGCCCCGAAGACACGGTCCCCCCGGCCGACCTCGGTGTGTTCGAGCCGATGCGAGGCCGGGTGGTCTATGTGGTCGATGGTGCTCTGTACGCCATCGACCCAGCGGACCCGCGCATCGGTTTCACCATGGAGGTGCCCCCAGCGGCGGACGGTGACATCGGAGCAGACGCGGGTGAGGCTGTACCAGTCGGCTGGTCACATGACGGAACACTGCTCGCCCTCGAAGACGAGTTCAACGGGGAGAGCTACCTGATGAACAGCAGCGGAGGGGTCATGAGGGTCCCCTGGGAAACCATCGAAGTGCCACGAGGATGTTGCATGTTCGCAGGGCCCAACTGGCTGTCGCCCGACGGGACCTCGGCGGTGTCGGCAGCCGAATTCGAATTGAGAATCCTCGACCTGTTGAGCCTGGTCGCCGGCCCGTCCATCGAGCTCGCCGACTCCGAGCTCAGAGACGTGCAGGGAGGTCAGCCCTACATGGCGACATGGTCCCCGGACGGGTCTCAGGTCGCCTTCGTCGTCGACCGCGTCGACGGCGAACTGCTCGTCCCCATCATCCAATTGTGGGATATCGAAAACGGAATCATCCGTCATCTCGTGGCCGACGGGTTCGGGCACATCCGCAACATGGCATGGTCTCCGGACGGCTTGGAGCTGCTCGTGATCGCAGGCGACTATCAGTTCCCGACCGTCCTCCCCCTGTCCAACCCGTTGGCAACACCGGTCGAGACCGACATCTACCTGGTACCGATCGAAGGATCCGGAACCCGATCGATTTCCAACGGCTACTTCGTGGCAGCCGCATGGTCACCCGACGGGAGCCAGATTGCAGGCGTGGAATACGGATCCGGCTACCACGAGGTCTCGGTGATGAATGCCGATGGCAGCGACGAGCGCCGTATCACCGACGTACAGCCGGGCCCATCCGGGGCATTCACCGGAGTCTCCTGGCACCCGGTGCGGTAGGGCATGGAAGGAGCCCGCCTCTAGCGGGGGTTCACACTCCCCGATCAGGTGAAGTTCGACTCGATGGCCGGCGAACCTAGGTACTCGACCGTGCCTGAGCCACACACGTAATCGCCAACTAGGCCGTTTCCAGGTCGCGCCACACTGACGCCTTCACCTGTTAAAACGTCAGCACCTCGGCCAAGCGTCGATAGGCGGGCATCGGGTCATCACCGAGCACGTGGACCCCCACATGGTCGGCGCCGGCGTCGAGATGAGCTTCCAGCCCGGAGGACACGTCATCGGGCGTGCCGTGAAGGACCAGGGCGTCGACCAGTGCATCGCTGCCACCGTTGGCCAGGTCCGCTTCGACCCAACCGCTGCGACGGAGATTGTTCCGGTAGTTGATCCGCCCCAGGTAGTTGGAAACCATCTTCCGCCCGATAGCTCGGGCTCCGTTCGGATCCTCGTCGAGCACGACCTTGTGCTCAGGAGCCAGGAGCACTCCCTCCCCCATCACTTCACGTGCAAAGGCGGTGTGAGCCGGGGTGGTCAGATAGGGATGGGCCCCGGCGGTCCGCTCGGCGGCGATCCGAAGTGCCTTGGGGCCGAGCGCGGCCAGGACCAGCCGGCCACTAGGCACCCCAGCCGAATCGAGACGGTCCAGGTAGTCGCCGATCTTGGCCAACGGGTTCCGGTACTCCTGAGTGGCCTCCCGGTGCCCGATCCCGACTCCGAGCAGGAATCGGTCGGGATGATTGGTTGTGACACGGTGATAAGACTCGGCCACCGTCTCCGCGTCCTCTCGCCACATGTTGACTATCCCGGTCACCACCGGAATTCGCTCGGTGGCATCGAGCAGAGCCTCGACCTCGATCAGATCTCCGGCCGGGGAGCCGCCGACCCAGATCGCCCCGTAACCCAGCGTCTCCGCTTCTCGGGCCATCTCCGGTGTCGTGTTCCTCAGCATCTGCCATAAACCGAATCGACCCAACGGAATGGTCATCATTCTCCTTCCAATCACGATCAGAGCTCATGATCCTCCCAGAGCCCACCCGGCAGGCGACCCTGCGTAGCGTCATGCCGATGGTCGGATTACTCCCCGGGATCCGCCTCCGGGACCGCCCCGGGGCCGGCACCCATCTCCCTGACGAAATTGGAGAAGATCGCGGCAGGTGAGGTCAAGAAGAAGAGAATCAGCGCTTGGAGCAACCCGAGGCTGGCCCACACGATGTTGACGACTCCCGCGAGGGTGAGGGCAACGTTGATCGCAATGTAGACGCGCAACGACATGGGGTCCCACACCACCGGGTCTGGGTCTCGGACTTGCCACATGTCAGAGATGACGAACAGGACGCCGAGTGCCGAACCGATCCGGATCGTGGTCATGTCGTGCTGGGTGAAGGTATGGATCGGCACCAAGGCGAGACACAGAAAGGCAATGGTCAATGCATGACGGACAATGGTCTTGACGCGCCACAGATTGACCGGGTCCCACCCCGATGGGTCGTCCCGGAGCCAGGCGATGACCGCCCCGAATCCGGCCAGGCTCACCGATAGACCGGCGATCGTCGTGAAGAACGGCTGTCCCTCCACGCCGGAGATGTTATGAAAGAAGCGCTGTGGATCGGGGGAACTAAGTGGCCGCCGAGACCCAGTCCCCTTCCAGGGGCAGACCGGCGGCTTCCCAGTCGGTCAATCCCCCCGAGTACCGCCTCACGTTGTCGAAGCCGGCCTCGAGAAGGGCCCAATAGAGGGCGATGCTGGAATGACATTCCGGGCTGGTGCAATACACCACTATCTCGTCTTGCGGCTCCAGCGAGGCGAACAGCTCCTCCGGGGTGTTGAAATGCTCGGAGCCAGGGATGTGCTTCGCCCGGAACGCCCACTCGTTGAGAGCCATCACCCGGCGGAATCGATCGCCACGGCCGATCTTCGCCCAGAGCTCATCGCGGTCGATGGTCCTGACCTGATCCGTAGGCGGTGGCTGCGTCATCGGCGGGTGATGATGGCTCGTGGTCGAAGTGCGCCAGCCTCGCCGTCACCGTTAACGTGATCCTGTTCGGGAGGTAGGGCGAGTGGCT
>JARDZU010000254.1 GCA_029240695.1 Acidimicrobiia bacterium
CTTGGTCACTATCTCATCGGTTGGCGCGTCGGCTGAAGCACTGCTGGAGGCGGTGACCCGGGCACTGCGACCGATCTCCTCCACCCGCACCGATAGGGTGACATTCGGCTCGTACATGAGGGTGACGACCTCGCTTACCAACAGCGCCGCATCGACGGATCTACTGGCAGGGGCATCGGTGATGATCGCTCGCACGACTCTTCGAGCGATGAACGGAGCGCGTGGCCCTTCGGGTAGCTGAATCTCCGCAACCAGGGTCGCCTTCGAATCTTCGCTCCCAATCACCATCGCCCGCACCATCTGCTGCGCTCCCCTTTTCCCGCCCGCAAGCCCACTATTCGATCGAGTCGCTGATGGAAAACGCTTCGGTAACACCTGTGAGCTCGAGCAGGCGCCCGACGGCGCCGTTGCCGACGACCAGCCTCAGATCTCCCCCCGATTCCTGGATCCGGGAACGTTGATGTAGCAACACTTTCAGCCCTGCCGAATCCATGAACTCCACCCGACGCAAATCGAGCAGGACTGGCTGGCCGACGAAGGGCTCCAAGGCGATCTCAACGCGCGAAGCCGAGGCGAGGTCGATCTCTCCTGTCGCTACCACGACATCGAGTTCGCCGATGCGCGTCGTCTCGAGAACAAGCTGCGGGCCTAGCCCCATCGCCGTATACCTTTCTCGATCCAGCGTCGTACCCAAAATCCCCGAAAGCCCGGTCATCCAGGACCGACCTCGAACCACGCCGTCACCTCGACACCATCGGAATCGACGCCCCAGACGTCGGCGATCTTATCGACGATCGCCAGACCCCGGCTCGCCCCCGGCTCCCGGGAGGAGGGTGGCAAGTCATCCACGGCGAAGAGTACCCCGGCGTGTCCGACGGTGAACCGGGTCAAGCCCCCATCCGGCCCAACTGTGACTGTGAGACCGTCGTCAGGCTCGAGCCCACCATGGATGACGGCGTTGTTGACGAGCTCGGTTATGGCGAGCAGCACATCATCGAGGCGGGGATGGCCGTCCATCCAGTCGACGACGGCGCGACGAACAGCTGCGCCAGCAGTAGGTCGCGCCTCGACGGTCAACTGGCTCACATCGTGGTCCACCTCAGGAATCATCCCCGCAGGGCGTGGATCAACTCTTTCTTGGTCATCCCCGATCGCCCATCGACTCCCACTTCTTTTGCTTTGTCGTAGAGCTGCTCCTTGGTCCAATCTTCGTAAGAACCGGGTCCGCCCTTTTCCTCGATCTCCCGGGGAGGCGTGTTCGCGATGCGGGCAGCCTTCTCCTTGCTCATCCCCTCTTTGCGCAAGGCCTCATATCTGTCGTCGTCCTGAATCGTGGGCCCATGGTCCTTGCCCATTGACGTCACCTGCCTCGTATCCTCGTGTTTCATCATTGCCATACCCCGGGAACGTGCCAGTTACACCGAAATCCGGCCTAGGAGTCGACGATGGACAGAACCGAGAACGACGTAGACGATCAGTTCAGATCGTTGATGGAGGGTCTGAGGACCACATTGCCCGGAGTCCAGGTCCTCTTCGCGTTCCTTTTGGTGCTTCCCCTGCAAGCGTCCTTCGCCGAGATCACCGACCTGGAGCGGATCGTCTACTACGTGGCATTCTTCGGGTCAGCGATGGCGTCGGTCCTGCTCATCGCCCCCAGCGCTCATCAGCGTCTGCGCGCTCCGATATCCGGTGTCGAGCGTCGCTCAGAGCGGCACCTGCAGATCGCGGTCAGCCTGACCATCGCCGGGACCATCATCTTTGCCGTCGCCCTGTCGGCGGCGGTCTTGCTCATTTCCACACTCACACTTACTGATAGCGTCGCCGTCGCCGCGACCATTGCCGTCGCCGCCGTGTTGGCGTGGTCGTGGTTCTACATCCCCTTGGTGACCTTCCGCCGCCATTGACCGGTTTTGCGAGGGTTCGATGTCGGGTAAGTAAGGATGTTGGTAAGCAACCAGCAGTTCCGTTTGGAGGTGGAACATGACCCATCAGGCACACACTGCCCGGGAATATTCGACCGAGACCAGGCCCGATATCGAGCCCGAGGCGGCCATCGTGCGCGAGCGCTACGGGAAGGCCGACTTGGTGGCTTCCGTTCTCGGGATGTTTGCCGCCATCGGGACTCTGGTTTTCCTGACAGCTCTCTTTGCAGCGGGAGCTGCGAACGTTGAGCCACAAATCAACCTGCTGAACCAGGATGGGACTCTTAGTGAGGTCGAGACCGTGAGCGCCATCGCCGCGGGAGTCGTCCTGTTCGTCTCGTTCCTCGTGGGGGGCATCGCCGCCGGGCGCATGTCACGCTACGACGGGGGAATGAACGGGATGGGAACGGCCCTTTGGTTCCTTCTCTTGGTGACCGTGTTCGCCGCACTCGGTGCCTGGGTTGGCGAGGAGTACAACGCCTTCGCCTTGGCCGACCTGCCCAACTGGGCGGCACAGGTCGATGTCGAAGAGATCACGACGGCGGCGATCGTCGCTTCGGCGGTCGCAGTGGTGGTTACCTTGCTCGGCGGGTATCTCGGCGGGCGCATCGGTGACTCCTACAACCGCAAAGTCGATGCGGCGCTGGTCGACGAAGCGAGACGGTGACCAGCGCCATCTACTGATGATCCGTCAACCCGGAGGTGAGTCATGTATATCAGCATCGGAGGCCTGATCCTGCTGATCCTCATCCTCATATTGATCTTCTGATCAGGTACTGAGCTTGTTCGAAGAGAGAGCCGGCTGGAGCCGGCTCTCTCACTTTTCAGAGCTTGGATCTCAGGACATCGAGGCGTCGAGGGATATCGGCACACCCCTGGTCAGCGCCTGCGAAACAGGGCAGTTGTCCTTTGCGTCCTCCGCCATACTCATGAAATCCGCTTCGCTCACGCCGTCGGCCGAGCCCTTGACCGACAAGACGATCCCGGTGATGCCCTCGCCGGGCACAAACGTGGCGGTGGCCTCGGTATCGAGGACGATCGACGTGCCTCCGGCGTTGCCCAGACGAGCAGAGAAAGCCATCGAAAAGCAAGCGGCATGAGCGGCGGCGATGAGCTCTTCTGGGCTGGTCACGCCGGCATGCTCCTCGCTTCGGGCCTTCCAGGTCACCTGCATTGGGCCAACGGCGCCGGTGTCGAGGCTCGCAGTTCCGGATCCGCTGGTGAGATCGCCCTCCCAATGGGCGCGACCGGTGCTCTCCACGGCCATGTGCTGTCCTTTCGGGTCGGGGGCGGGAGCCTACTGCTCCAACCGATCCCGATCGTCCCCATGCCGATACCATCGAAGGCCGTGCCCACCCACTCGGTCCGTAATGTCGCGCTCGTAGCCCACGTCGACCACGGCAAGACGACCCTCGTCGACTCCATGCTGTCTGCGGCCGGCGTGTTCGCTGCCCATGAGGAAAGGGTCGAGCGAGTGATGGACTCGACCGACCAGGAACGGGAACGTGGAATCACCATCCTGGCCAAGGCAGCCTCGATCCAGTGGCGCGACACGAAGATCAACCTGGTCGACACCCCGGGTCACGCAGACTTCGGTGGCGAGGTGGAGCGAGCGTTGGCCATGGTCGACGGGATCCTCCTGCTGGTCGATGCCGCCGACGGGCCCATGCCGCAGACCAGATATGTGCTGAGCAAAGCCCTGAAGCGCCATCTACCGGCGGT
>JARDZU010000255.1 GCA_029240695.1 Acidimicrobiia bacterium
CGACTGATCGGCGTAGTGTCGGAGCTCCTGTCGAAGGGGCCATTGATGGGTGGCTTCTGGCTTGCTGTGTCGGTCCTGATCGGTTTGTTCCCCGCCGTCTCATCTGCTCCGGGCTCCAGCGTGGTTGCTGCTGTCTCCACAGCGTGTGACGCGCTGCCGGACACGCCGGTGCCCGCCGACGCCGTCATCGGGGGATTCGGCCCGTCGCAGTTCCTAGGTGATGTCGACGGTGATGGGCACAAGGATGTCGTCACCGGTTATTGGACCGGGAGTGCCGACCCTGAGCTGGCCGACCATTACTTGCACGTCGAGCTGACCTCGGGTTGGGGCACGGCGATACTGATCGACGATCTGGCGCAGTTCTCCAATTTTCCGATGGCCACGCCGGGCCGGGTCGTGGACATGGCCGGCCAGCGTCTCATCGTGGCTGGTGTCGAGAGAAATGCCGACGGCGCCAGCTTTGCCTTCTTCTCTTTCCGGGATTGTGCCCTCGCACCGGTTCCGTTGGCGGCAGGTGGCTATCCAGTGATGCGCACGGCAGGGGGTCGTGCCCATTCGACCTGGTTCGCCTGTCGACCGGATGAAATGGTGACTCTTGATTTGTTCCGTGGTCTGGATGATCAGGGTGAGCTGATCCCGGGTGTTCTGGTGGGAGGTGAAGCCCTGTCCTACCGGCTCAACCCGAACGGGTTCGGCCCCCCAACTCCTATTGAGTTGGGTCTGCCCCGGACCGACGTGGATCTTCACGGCGAGTACCCCAATTGCTCGGGTTTCGTGGGCTCGTTCGTCGATGACGATGACTCGGTGTTCCAAACTGCCATCGAGTGGCTTGCCCTCGAAGGCATCACGAAGGGGTGCAACCCGCCGGTGAACGACCTGTTCTGTCCCGAGCGCAGCGTGAGCAGGGGGGAGATGGCTGCATTCCTGGTCCGCGCGATGGGGTATGTCGACGATGGGGGTGGCAATCGGTTCGTCGACGACGATGACAGTGTCTTCGAATCGGCGATCGACAAGCTGGCAGCGGCCGGCGTCACCGAAGGGTGCAACCCGCCGGTCAACGATCGCTTCTGTCCCGAGCGCAGCGTGAGCAGGGGGGAGATGGCTGCATTCCTGGTCCGAGCGATGGGCTACGTCGATGATGGGGGTGGCAATCGGTTCGTCGACGACGATGGCAGTGTCTTCGAATCGGCGGTCGACAAGTTGGCGACAGCCGGGGTCACCCAGGGATGCAATCCGCCGGTCAACGACCGGTTCTGTCCCGACGACAACGTCATCCGTGGCCAGATGGCCGCCTTCCTCAATCGGGCCTTGGGGTGATACGCACAGGATCTGTGACCTAGGCCGAAACTCCGCACACCCCTGTCGCCGCGTCGTCCATAATTAGGGGAGTCGGAGGCGACGCATGGGAACAGCATGAGTATCCCGGCACCGGGGGCTGGACGTGTCGGCGCATCATGGCTTCGACGCGGCTGGGCGAAGCGGATCGGCCGGATCGTTCTGGTCCTGGCCGCGATCGTGGGCGTGCCCGTGCTCGTCGTGTGGTTCACCGGTGGGCAGTCGTCGGTCATCTATTGGATCGACGTTGCGATGTTCTCCTTGTTCGCCTACACGATCGGCTTCTGGCCGCTCTGGGTGGTGTTGGTCGTCCCCCTCGGTCTGGTGACATGGGTGGTGGGCAAGTTCTCCACGGTGGCCGCGGAGCGGATCGGGCGCTATTTCACGCCGGTCATCTGGATCCTGGGTGGCACCAGCGCGTTCCTGGTGATGGGCCCGACCCCCGGCGAGGGGGTGGCTCTTCCCACGGGTTTTCCTAGAGTCGGCGCCTTGTTGGTGATGCTGGGCGCAAGCCTTCTCTCGGCTGGTCTGCTCATAGCGGTCCGGCGTATCCAGATGCCGACCCAGGACCTGGCGCCGATCGCCATCTCCCGCACCCTGGCCCCGCTGCCGTGGCATGCGATGCCGGAGACAGAGGAGCCCACAGATGAGTTCTGGTCGCCCGAGGCGGTGGTGGGCTGGCGCGCCTGGCAATGGACCGGCTCTGTGCTGCGGGGTGTCGTCAGCGAGTGGACCACCCAGCGCTTCGTGGCCTGGTGTGACTATTGCGACGAGCCACCGGGATGGGACCACCCGTGCGGGATCTACGCAGTGTCCCGGCCCAGCGAGGTCGGCGCCATGTTCCCGGGCAAGCCCGACGTGGTGGGTCGGGTCGAGTTGTCCGGCCTCGTGATCGAACACGAGAGCGGCTACCGCGCTTCCAACGCGCGGATCCTGGACCTCTGGACGGAATCACCGATCATCGCCGACTGGCTCTCGAAGCTCTATCCCGATGTCAACGTCCACTGTGGTGACCCACCCGAAGACCTGGAGGCGATGTCATGGCCAACATAGGAAAGCCGTTGCGCAAGATCCGGATCGAGCCGGAGCCGAATCGACAGCCTCGTCGTGAGGAGGCGCCGGCCAGACCCAAGGAACCGCGACGCGAACCAGTGCCGGTGCCGAAGAGGCGGGCGACGAGTCAGTCAATAGATGATGTCGAGCGAGTAGCGAAGGGCGCGATCTAGCTCGGCTCGGGTTCCCGGATCGAGATGCCCGACAGGTTGGGGATCGAGTCGCTTCTTGCCGACGGTGACCAGGTTGTCGCAAGTGATGACGGCTCTATCGGGTAACCCATGCGCGAGCCCGACCTCCACTTCGGACGGAATGCCTCGAATGGTGCGCGTGATCGGAGCGCATGTGATGCGGTCGAGCACACTGATTGCCGCGTCGCGGGTCAGTACGCAGACCGGTCTCCGCCCGCCGGGACTGCCGAGGTCTGCCCAGTAGATGTCGTTGCGAGCTACCACTCGGGAAGGGTCTCGGCGGCAAGTCGTTCAGACGTGGCGAGCAGGTCTGGATCGGGCGGCATCTTGGTGTATCCATCCACAAGTCGCTCGTCTGCTCGGGCCCACTCGTCGGCTTGAAGGACCGTCAAGGCCCCGCGGCGTAGCAGCTCCGAGCGGCTGACTTCGACACGTCTCGCCATCTCGTCGAGCTTCTCCACCAGATCGTCGTCGAGCTGCACCAGCACTTCGCGTCTTGCCACAACCATATGATAAACCATATGTCGACCAGATCTCCGGGGTCGATACCCTCGTCGAGGCCTCACCCATTGACAGACTCGACCCTCCGATGTAAAAACGTTTTAGACGCTCTGTAAAACGTTTTTGCCCTGAACGAACCATGAGCCCTCGAATCACCATCAAAGACGTGAGTCGGGCAACCGGGGTGTCCGTCTCGACTGTCTCCAATGCACTCAACGCTCCCGAGCGTGTGGCCGAGGAGACCCGGCTCAAGGTGGTCGAGGCCGCCGACCGGCTCGGCTACCGCCCCAACCGCGCTGCCCGCATCCTGCCCAAGGGGCGCTCTTTCACCATCGGATACTGCATCCCGGCCGGACGTGACGGGTTCTTTCTCGACACCTTCCTCCATCAGATCACCGAGCGCGCCTCGGATGTCGAGATGGACATCCATCTCTTCACGCCGCATCGGGGTCAGAGCGAGGCCGACTCCTATCGGGAGATGATGCGCCGTGGCGCCGTCGACGGCTTTGTCCTCTCTGGCACGGTTCACGATGACGAGAGGATTCGCGTCTTGCTCGACTC
>JARDZU010000082.1 GCA_029240695.1 Acidimicrobiia bacterium
GGGAAGACTTCCAGGAGTGGACCGGCCTTGCGGCTGTTCCGATCGACCAAGACCAGGAGGCGGTAGTGCTGGCTGAGATCCCCGGCATGCTCGCCTACGACGGCTACAGCGAGGGATCGACATTCGTTCCCATCCAGACCTGGGGAACCCGAGCCTCGGACTGAGGGAGCGCACCAGGAGCAGGGTTCAGAATACCCGAGAACAGGATGTCACCGTTCTCCCGGACCTACTGGCTACGGACCTCGAATGGTCGCCCGATGGCAAACTGTTGGCGATCGTCAGCGGTTTTGACGATGTCGACCCCCAAGGCAACAGGCTCCACGACGGCCGGATCTACCTGTACGCGCCGGGCTCGGGGACGATGCGGTCCATCGACGCCACCCTCGGGGCCACAAATCTGACCTGGTCGCCCGATGGCGAGCGTATCGCCTATTCGACCGGAGACTCGCGTCGCGAGCTACGAGTCATCGACATCTCAACCGAGCAGCAGGACACCCTTGCCTCGTACGAGGATTACTACGGGATTGGACCGGTGTGGTCACCCGATGGCGAGTGGATCCTCTACCAACGATGCTTGGGTTCTTGCGGTTTTTCGAGCCATGAAATGGTCCTGCTTCCGGTGAGTGGTCCAGAAGACGGTGCTGAGACAGCCGGGGAAGTCGTCATCCGCTCCTTCCTCGAAACAGGTGATGGCACATGTCGCTTGATCCCACGCGGGGTAACGTGGTCGCCCGACGGCCGGTATCTGCTTCACAACGGTGAATTCTATTTTCGCAGTGGGTGCGGGATCTCCTTACGTTCTTGGCGACAGTTCCCATCGACGTCGAGATGATCCGCTCGGCGTTGATGAAGGCCGATGGTGAGCTCGAGGTGGATTTGGCGGCGGCGCAGCTGACTGAGCCGGACCTGGGCGACTCCGACGGCCGCCACGACGAGAGATCGCTGGTCGTCCCAATCCAACCTTGGGGAATCCAACCTCAAGACTGAGGGAGGCGAACACCGGGAACTACGTGTCGTGGGAGGCGCGATCTCCTTTGAGTGCTGGGGTCTCAGAGCTTCACCCCTCACCACGTCTCGCGCCGCTCGCCCCACAGCCGCCCCACAGACCGGCATTGGGGACACGTTTTCCCTGGTCAGAGCGTTTTGACCGCATCTTTCGCAACGAGGGGGCCACGGGTTCAAATCCCGTCAGCTCCACTGAATGCCCTGATCAGGGCGATTTTGGGCCGCTCGAAACGTCGTTGGTTGTCCACGATCCGCGACGCGCCGCGCCACAGGGATCCAGCGCTAGAGCACGGGTTCGTGCTCCGTCTCGAGGATCCGCGATTCGACCTCAAGTTCTTCAAGGAATGGATCGCGGGCTGGGACGTATCCTCGCTTCTGTTCCTTCGCGGACTTCACATTGATGTGGCAACGATGGCGTTCAGCGGGGCTGTTCATCCCGGTCGTGTCCAGGGCTGGCTAAGCCCTGAGAGTTGATCCAATCGCGTTAGAAGCTTTTCCAGCAGCGCCTCAAAGTCCTTTACCTCAGTTGGCGTGAACTCGTCGAGCATGGCTTGGTACACCGAGAGGCACGTGGTGAACGCTTGGTCGATTAGAGCCCGGCCGGCATCGGTGATCCCTAGCCTGATCGCCCTCCGGTCTTCAGGGTCTGGTGTCCGTTGAACCAGGCCTTGTCGCTCAAGCCGATCGAGTTTGCCTGTCATGCCCGATTGTGAAGTCAGAAGCTGCTGAGCGACCTGGAGAGGGGTGAGGAGCTCCGGTTCTGCACGTCGCAGCAGGGCCAGGACCTCGTAGTCTCCCCGTCGCCGCAACCCGCAGGCGATGGCGGTCCTCTCCAATACTTCCTCGGCGAGACGCCCGCTCCAAACCAACCGATGTGCGACTCCCAGACCAAGCAGGTCATCGTCGGGTCGGAGACGGTTCCAGCCGTCGACCGTTTCGCGGGAGAAATTCACCCGGGTCATGACTTCTATCCTAGCTTGACGTAATACCGTTCGCGTACGTATAGTGCGAACACGAATTAGATCGCCAGGGTCGAACCCTCCCGGTCTCGAACCGAGAGGAAACAGCCCATGGCAATCACAACACCGCCCAGAGCCTCAGTTCCAAAGCAAGGGCCGATGGACTCATTGAGGAAGACCTCCTTCTGGGCGGGCGTCCTGTACCTGATCACCTTTGTCTCGATCCCGACCCTCATCCTTTACGGCCCGGTGAAGGAGGCGGGCTACATCGCTGGTACTGGACCGGACACGGGCGTGCTCGTCGGCGGCGTCCTGGAACTGATCGTGGGTCTCGCCGGCATCGGCACCGCCGTCGTCCTGTACAAGGTGTTGAAGAGGCAGAACCAAGCAGCCGCGCTGGGCTTCGTCGGCTCTCGCGTGCTCGAAGGCACCCTCCTCTTCGCCGGCGTCGCCAGCATTCTGACAGTCGTTGGCATGCGGCAGGCCGGAGTCGGAGCAGCCGGGTTGGTCACCGGCCAAGCCTTGGTCGGGCTCTACGACAGCACGTTCCTCGTCTCAGGAAGCCTCATCCCCGCTGTGAACGCCCTGTTGCTGGGCACCCTGCTCTACAAGTCGCGTCTAGTGCCACGAGTCCTTCCTGTGATCGGACTCATCGGAGCGCCCCTACTCCTCGTCGGCACCATGGGCACGATGTTCGGTGCGTGGGAAGCTGCGTCGCCACCGACCCTCCTCCTGGCACTCCCCATCGCGGCGTGGGAGTTCTCGCTAGGCGTCTACCTGGTCGTCAAAGGCTTCCGGCCCTCACCGATCACAGCTGGCATGGCCACATGACGTCGCACGACCACAACCATGAAGCCATTCCCGATCTGCAACGAGCGGAGACATCGAAGTGACCACACAACCACAGTCATACCCCGCCCACCTGAGCATCGACTACCCCGAGAAACTCGACCGGGTCTCCAGTTTCTTCCGGCTCATCTTTGTGATCCCGATTCTGGTCATTCTCTCCTTGCTCACCGCGACCGCCACCGACACCGTCACGGTGATCACCGACAGCGGCGAGGTGGTTTCCCGGATCACCACGACTGGCTTAGGCATCGCTGGCGGGCTGTTCGTGGCGACGATGCTCATGGTCGTCTTCAGGCAGCGATATCCGCGCTGGTGGTTCGACTTCGCACTCAACCTCAACCGGTTCACGAACCGTGTCGGTGCGTATATGGCACTCCTCACCGACAGGTATCCGTCGACCGAAAACGAACAATCGGTGCATCTCGACCTCGAATACCCGAACGTGCAACAGGATCTCAACCGCTGGATGCCGCTAGTGAAATGGCTGCTGGCCATCCCCCACTACATCGTCCTCGTCGTGCTCGTAGTGGGAGCGATCTTCGCCATCCTCATCGCCTGGTTCGCCATCCTCTTCACCGGTCGTTACCCACGAGCGCTGTTCGACTATGTGGTTGGGGTGGGGAGATGGGCCCTGCGAGTGCAGGCCTACACCACCTTGCTAATCACCGACCGATACCCACCGTTCAGCCTGCAATGAGTCAATCGAGAACCGAGATGACATGACCGTGGACCCAGTTGTTACCCCGATATCTGACAGACCCGTTGAGAACCCCGCATCGACAACCTCCAAAACGCGGGGCGAGAAGATGCAAGCCATCGTCCAGGACGCATACGGCTCGAACAACGTTCTGCGTCTCGCGGAGATCGACCTGCCTGAGATCGCGGCCGACGAAGTGCTCATCGACGTCGTAGCGGCTGGGATGGACCGAGGTACCTGGCACGTCATGGCGGGCGAGCCATACCTGATGCGCATCATGGGATTCGGATTCCGACGGCCCAAGAACCGGGTACCCGGTCTCGACGTCGCCGGCACAGTGGTTGCTGTCGGCTCCGAGGTGACCAGGTTCCAACCCGGCGACGACGTGTTCGGCATAAGCCGAGGGGCGTTCGCCGAGTACGCAGCGGTTCGTGAGGACAAGCTCGCTCACAAGCCGGCCAATCTCAGTTTCGAGCAGGCGGCGGTCGTCCCCATCTCCGGGGGGACCGCCATCCAGGGTCTACGGGACTCAGGTCACATAGAGGCAGGGCAAAGGGTGCTCGTCATTGGGGCGTCGGGAGGGGTTGGCACCTATGCCGTGCAACTCGCCAGGGCATTCGGGGCCGAGGTCACCGGTGTCAGCAGCGCTGCCAAGGTCGACATGGTCCGTTCGATTGGCGCCGACCATGTCCTCGACTACACCAGGGACGACTACCTCGACGGCTCCGAGAAATACGACCTGATCCTCGACATCGGGGGAAACAATGGACTCGCACGACTTCGGCGGGCGCTCACCTCTGAGGGGACGCTGGTCATCGTTGGCGGAGAAGAAGGCGGCAGCCTCACCGGAGGTTTCGGCCGCCAGCTCCGCGCCTTGATCGTGTCGATGTTTGTGAGCCAACGCCTGACCATGCTTGCTTCCAAGGAGCGCCACACGGATCTTGAAGCGCTGAGCCCGTTCCTCGAGAGCGGCCAGGTCGTTCCGGTCATCGACCGGACCTATCCGCTCGGTGAGGTGCCCCTAGGCATCAGGCACCTCGAAGCCGGACAGGCGAGAGGAAAGATCGCCATTGAGATCCAGCCTCGCTCGACGTGACCTCGCCTACAACACCATCACCCGTTTACGAGCGAGAGAGCAGACAAGACATGACAATCACGAAATCCACGACATCCACAATGAAAGCCGTCGTCCAAGTGGGCTATGGGCCACCGGACCAGGTGCTCAAAATGCAGGAGGTCGACCGACCTCCGATAGGCGACGACAACGTCATGGTTCGCGTACGGGCCACGAGCGTGAACACGCCGGATTGGATCGCGGTGACGGGGATCCCCTACATCCTCCGACTGCAATCTGGGCTGAGGCGACCAAAGACCCAGGTGCGGGGAACCGATGTCGCCGGAGTTGTAGAGGTCGTCGGCACGAAGGTGACCGACATCCGACCCGGCGACGAGGTGTTCGGATCCGCGTGGGCCGGCAGTCAAGCGACCCCTGGTACGTTCGCAGAGTTCACCGTCGTCCCGGCGAATCAGCTGGTCGCTAAGCCACTGAACGTGACATTTGAAGAAGCGGCAGCATCGGTCATGTCGGGCATCACGGCACTTATTGCCATGCGCGACGTGGGCAAGGTCGGACCGGGGAGCCACGTTTTGATCAATGGCGCATCGGGCGGCGTCGGGACCCTGGCCGTGCAGATCGCGAAGGCTCTCGGCGCCGAGGTGACAGGCGTCGCGAGCACCAAGAACCTCGAGTTCGTGCGCTCACTGGGAGCGGACCATGTCATTGATTACACGACGGAAGACTTCACTCTGAGCGAGCCGCGTTACGACGTCATCTTGGACAACGTGATGAACCACCCGCCGTCGGTCACGTCGAAGGTGCTGACACCAACCGGGATGCTGATTCCCAACAGCATCGGGAACTCCGGTGGGCTCATGGCGGGTCTGCTGAGAGGGGCACGAGCAGCCCTGTTGGCACGAGGATCCACCAACGTGCAGTTCGTCAAATGCGAGGTGAACCGCGAGTACCTCGATGCCCTCGCCACCCTCCTTCGATCCGGCGAGGTAAAGGTGCCCATCGACAAGACCTACCAGCTCGGCGACACTGCCGACGCGGTCGCCCACATGCTGGGACACCACGCCCGAGGGAAGGTTGCCATCAGAGCATGAGGCGTCAACCACCTTCCAGCCAAGAGGACCTCCGAACCCGAGTGAGCAGAGCCCCCTCGATGAACCCCCGTCCCCACAACGAAAGAAACAGGACATGACATCGATTCGCACAATCGGTTTGACCAAGGACTTCGGCGACCTCAGAGCCGTGGACAGCATCAACATGGACCTCCCCCAAGGGGGGGTGGCTGGCTTTGTCGGCCCCAACGGGTCCGGCAAGAGCACAACGATCCGCATGTTGCTCGGTCTGATCAAGCCCACCAGCGGCGCAGCCGAGGTGCTTGGTCACTCGATCGATAACCCATCCGCCTACCTACACCGGGTCGGGGGGCTGATCGAAGCACCTGCGTTCTATCCGTCACTGACCGGTGAGGAGAACCTCCGGGTGTTCGCCGCCCTGGGTGGATTTGCCCGAGGTCGCATCGCAGAGATGCTCGACCTCGTGGGCCTCGGTGACCGTGGCGGGGACAAATACAAGAACTATTCGTTGGGGATGAAACAACGTCTCGGTATCGCCCTTGCGCTGCTTCCGGATCCTGACCTGCTTGTGCTCGACGAGCCAACCAACGGGTTGGACCCACAGGGGATCGTCGAGATTCGCAGCCTGCTCATGGATCTCGGTGCCGGCGGGAAGACCGTGTTTGTATCGAGTCACCTCCTGGCCGAGATCGAGGCCGCGTGCGATTCGATTGTGATGATCGACCATGGCGGCGTCGTCTTCGCCGGGACGATGGTCGACTTGCTCAACCGAAACTCGCCCACGATCCGGGCGGCAGCCGAAAACGACATCGACACCATCCGTCTGATCGAGTTGGCCACCAACGCCGGCTACTCCTCAACCAGGGTGAATGGAGCCATCGAAATCGACGCGCCCAGCGTCTGGGCCCCGGATCTCAATCGATTGGCCTGGCAGGCAGGCATCACCCTCAAAGAGCTGCAGGCCACCTCGGCTGACTTGGAACAGGCATTTTTCGCCATGACCGGAAACAACAAGACAGGGAGCAAGTAATGCGTGCCTTCCGCTCGGAATGGGTCAAGCTCAGCAGACGCAACACTCTGCTCGGCTTCGGGGGAGCCATGGTCGGCTTCGCGGTGCTGTTTACGATCCTGGCGTTCGTCAATGCCGGCGGCGGGAGTGTAGACCTGGACGGAGGGGAGTCCGAAGACTTCGTCAACGCAGCGATGCTCTCGCTTCCGGAGGGTTCAGTATTCGCTATCACCAGCGTGGGCGGGTTCCTCGGCATCATTGCCCTGGCTCTCTTCGCCTCCAACCTGGCCGGTGAGTTCAACAAGGGCACCATCCGGATGCTGTTCGTGACCGAGCCCAACAGACTGAAGCTATTGGCGGGGAAGATCGCAGCGTTGATCTCGTTCGTCGCCGTCGGGGTGGCGGCGACGCTGGCAGCCACCGTTGGCGTGGGTGCCCTATTGGCACCTGGCGCCGGTGTCGAAACCGCCGCCTGGTGGACATCCGACGGGCTGGCCGCCATTGGCTCTGCCTATGTGAACCTCACTGCAGCGGCACTCGTGCCCGCGCTAATCGCGGCCACCATCGCAGTGATCACGAGGTCGGCAGCGATCGCCATCTCAGTCGGCGCTGCCTGGTTCATCCTCGGTGAGATGCTCCTCGGCACATTCTGGGACAGCCTTGCCGAGTGGGGCCCGGCCGCAGCCACCAACGCTCTCGCAGTCGGGGGAGCAGGCGGGGCTGGCACGATGGGGGGAGCGGCGCCGGTCATCGCCTACGGCGCCGCCGCACTCCTCGCGCTCGGGTATTGCATCCTCAGTGTTGCGATCTCCGCCACGGTGCTGGTGCGACGGGACGTGACGAGTTGATCGCTCCACGTTCGATGACCGGCAAGACCGTCTTGATCACAGGGGGCACCGGCGGGATCGGCAAGGCCGCAGCGCTTGGCCTCGCCTCGATGGGTGCTCGGGTGGGCATCACCGGCCGGGATCGGACACGGGCCGAGCGGGCCGCCAAAGACATCAAGGCCGAGTCGGGCAATCCGGCAGTCGACGTATTCGTCGCCGACTTGTCGTCACAGAGCGAAATCCGGCGTATGGCTGATGAGGTCCTTTCCGCCTACCCGCGGCTGGACGTGTTGGTCAACAACGTCGGTGGGTTCTGGGCGCACCGCCACATGACCTCGGATGGGCTGGAGCACACCTTCGCCCTCAACCATCTGGCGCCGTTTCTGCTCACTTGCCTCCTGCAGGAGCGGCTCATGGCCTCGGCACCGGCTCGTGTCGTAACCGTGTCTTCCGGGGCCCAGTCGATGGGGAAGATCGACTTCGACGACCTGATGGGCGAGCGGCAGTACTCGGGGCAGCGCGCCTACAACCAATCGAAGCTGGCCAACGTGATGTTCACCCACGAGCTTGCCAGGAGACTCGACGGGACCGGGGTAACCGCAAACGCGCTCCATCCCGGGATGACCAACACCTCCTTCAGCGCCGAGGACCCCTCCCGTTCGATGGCTCCCATCGTCTTTGTTGTAAGACCTTTCATGAGAAGCGCGAAGAAGGGGGCGGAGACCGTCGTGTATCTCGCCAGCTCATCGGCGGTCGAGGGCGCCACCGGCAGCTACTACGCGAACCGCAAGGCAAAGAAGTCCAACCAATCGTCATATGACCGCGAGGTCACCGCGCGACTGTGGCAGGTCAGCGCCAATCTCGTCGGCGTTGCCGACGCCGGCTGAGCCGAGAGGAAACAACGGATGGAAACTCAAACCAGGAAGCAAACGATGGAGGCGCAAGGTGATTGGAGGGGCACCGCGCGTCAGCTGTGGCTTTGGCCGCTGTCCATCCTCGTCGGTGTCCCAATAGGCGGTTATGTCGCAGACTTGGTCGTCGATGGAGTCGAATCTGTGGGAGCGGCGCTTGCCGCCGGTTTCATCGCGGGCGCAATCATCGGAGCGGCAGAGTGGTTTGCCCTGCGTCGATGGGTCTCCTGGCTGTGGATCCCGGCGACGACTGCTGGGATGGCCATCGGCCTCGCGATCGGAGCGGCACTGACCGATTACGGGATCGGCCGGGGGGACCTTGCCCTCATGGGCGCCGTGACCGGCCTCGGTGTGGGAGTGGCGCAGGCCCTAGTGCTCGCACGCCAACGTGTGCCCGGCGCATTCTGGTGGGCGATCGCGAACCCGCCTGGCTGGGCACTCGGCTGGTTCGTGTCCTCATACGTGATCGCGAGGAACATCGCCGAACGATTCCCGATCTTCGGTGCAAGCGGAGCCCTCGTCTTCGGGCTACTCACCTGGTTGGTCCTCGCAATTCTCTTCCGTGAGACGCCATTTGATGGCGAGCGGACCCCAGTCCCAACCACTACGTGACCGTAAAAGCCGTCGCGGGCGTTTTTCTCATAGTGCTGCCGCTCGCCTTCAACGGGTTCTTTCTGTTGCTCGGGCGACGCTTCGACTACCCAGACGTCTTGCGACGCCCAACCGAGGACATTCTGAATCGCTTCCAGGCAGCCGGGGTCGGATTGAAGCTGGTCTGGTACGGCTTCATGCTCACGGCTGTCCTTTTCGCCCCGCTCGCCGTGCTCCTGGGACAGGTGTTCGCCGGCGACGACATTGCCGTCATGCCGACGGCGATCATTGTTGGCGTCCTCGCCGCGGTGGTGCAGTTCCTCGGGCTTGCCCGCTGGCCGTTCCTCGTCCCGGCGCTAGCGCGCACATACACCGATCCCGCTTCCACCCCGGCCACACGGGAGGCGACAAAGGCGGTCTTCGACTCGTTCCACCGTTACCTCGGGGTCGGGATCGGAGAGTGCCTTGGTTATCTCCTCACCGGAACATGGAGTGTGCTGATCGGAATAGCAATGCTCAATTCGTCGACGTTCGAGGCGTGGCTCGGTTGGCCGGGCATCATCATCGGGCTATTCCTGGTCGTCGGATCCCTCGAGTTCGTCGGCCGCTTCGAGGAGCAAGGCTGGAAGCTCGCGGGCACGATCGTCCCTATCGCCTACATCGTCTGGTCGGTGTGGCTCATCGTGTCGGGGGTCGTACTCCTGCTCGAGTAGACATCGCCGGTACGGCTGGTCAGTGGCATCGAAACCAACCACTAGGGACACCCGGCGCAGTCGATGGCCCCAAGTCCGCAGTGTCGACTTGCCTCCTCTGAGGCAGGTTGATCCTCTCTGGACGCTATCTGGTGATGCGAGGTTCGAAGAGGACCACGGCTGTGTTCTTTGACCGCTGTGCTGCGAGGCCGTCTACGTCGTTGCCCCATCCTGGGTAGTCGGCGACCTTGGCCCATAGTCGCTCACGGTCCTCTCCGATGGCAGCGTGAGCACGCACAGGGCGGCGGCCGGTTCGTAACAGGACCGTTGCATCTGGTTCTGCTTGGAGATTGATCCACCATGCCGGCTCGGCATCGGCCCAACCGTTCATCGCCAAGGTTGCCAGGTTGTCGGCGTCTTCGAAGTATCCGACGAGAACCAATCGTCGCTGACCAGACCGTCGTCCGATCGTTTCCAGACCCAACACTCCGAACCTCTTGCCTGGACGAGGTCGCCACAGTCCAATACGGCCGCCAGTCAGACGGACGATTGCCTTGTGGGTCGCCCAGAAGGCTCGAAGGAACACACGTGGTGGGGGTGTCGAAGTCTTCTTGGACGGAGTGTTCAAGTCAGCCTCACCGAATCGAGCCAGAATCCGAACGGTACATGGCAGCGCTGGTAGCTATCGACCAGATAACCAGCGTCAGGATGCCTGGGAGATAGGCGTAGCCGGCCACGCTGTCTTCGCCTGTCCCTTGGAGCAGTGTCAAGAACGTAACGAGAAATGCGGCGGCGCCGATTAGCGCCACTATCCCGGTCCAACGGGCGAAGACTCTGGTTTGCAGCGTCAGCAAACCCGAAGCGCCAAGCAGAGCGGCGAAGCCCATCGTGGCGACTAGGTACGGCCCAGCCGACGCCGTGCCCACGGCGCGACTCACAATCGGTTCAGCATCGGCACCCACGGATGTCGCGGCCCCAATCATGACGATCGCCATCGTGAGACCGACGATGCCCGCGATGGCACCTGCGAAGGCCGTGTGCGCCAGTTTCACCGAGCCGCTTACCGTCGTTTCTGCACGTCCGAGCACATCTCGCATCGCTCCCGCGAAGTGCAGGAACACGAAGCCGGCGACCAGCATGACGAATGCGCCGACCCCGCTCCTTGACCCGTTGCTCTCGGCCCAATCGATCCAGTCCTGGTTGGCTGCCGTGTAGTCCGGAGTATCACCGGCGCTCAGGAACCAGCCGAGTAGCAGAAGAATTCCGAACGCGACGCCAGACAGTGCGAGCAGCCGCACCATGCGTCCCGGGACGGCGTCGGTCGATGGAGTTGGGCGTGGAGGTTCAGAGCCCGAAGTCAACGCGCACTCTCCTGAAGGATGGGTGAGTCGCGCCGGAAGCCCCAGATCGCGCAATAGATGCCCAGGAAGGCTTCCCAGATGAACTCCGGAGCCACGAAGAGGGCTGAAATGGAGCTGTCAGTCCACCAGCCAAAAAGGATGCCGAGGTTCCAAATAAATAGGATCGGCCCCCCGATCAGTCCCAACCAGGCCATGCGTCGCGGTACGAGGCCGGACTTGTACATCAGGTAGCCGAGTATCAAGCCATTCCCGAATGGGACGACGAACCCGGGGCCAAACAGGAACGTCCAATCCTTGAGCGCCCCGAACGACACCGCCAGGTCGGCTGCGCTCGGAGCGTCCTGGCGAAGGCTCACTATCCCGAGCACGAAGATGATCCCGCCGGCAATAAATACGCTTTCCATAATTCGCGCAGCGACGTAGCCGAGAGCCAAGACCCTGCTCTGCCGTCTTGCGATCGGGTAGAGGACGACGGCCGTTCCCACGTTGGCGATGATGAGAAAAAACTCCAACAGGACTGCCAGGTAGATCAGATTCTCATTCCCGCCACCAGCGATGAACTCGGCCGGGTCGTCGAGAACCACCGAATCGAAGAGAAGGGCCGCAGGGATCGACGTGAGGAATGTGATGATGAACAGCAACCCGAAGATCCGGGCGTTCCTCTGATCAGCATCCATTGTGTTTGCTTGGCGAATGTGTGACTCTGGGGCGTGTTCGAGCGTCATGTCCCCG
>JARDZU010000083.1 GCA_029240695.1 Acidimicrobiia bacterium
AAGTGACATTCTCGGGGCCGAGGGTTATGCGGCACTCGTTGCCCCCGTTCTGGACACATTCGAGTCGCCACCGGTCGTGGTCGGCCATTCATTCGGGGGACGCATCGCCGTCTGTCTGGCTGCTGCCAATCCGGACCGAGTCGCTTCTCTGGTGATCAGCGGGTCGCCCCTGCTCCGTCTTGGACCGCCAAAGAAACCCCCAGCCGGCTACCGGATGGTCCGATTGCTCAATCGTGCCCGCGTCGTCTCGGACGATCGAATGGAGGAGATCCGCCGCAGTCGTGGATCGGCCGACTACCGGGCGGCGAGCGGGGTCATGCGGGACATCCTCGTCCGGGTGGTCAACGAGACCTATGAGCCGCAATTGAAAATGCTGCGGGACCGGGTATTGCTTCTCTGGGGAGAGAACGACCACGAGGTGCCGGTCGCGGTGGCGGAAAAGGCGCTTCGCATCATCAAACAGGCCGGTGGGACCGCCGAGCTCGAGGTGCTGGCCGGGGTGGGCCACTTGGTCCCGACCCAAGCCCCAGAGGCCATCACCCGGGTCCTGGCCGAGGAGCTTCGGTCGTGATCTGGGTGCTTGTCGCAGCGTGTCTCCTGGCCGCGATCCCTGCCGGGCTCCGCTGGCTTCGGGTGGCCCAACGCGAGCACTACCTGGCCGGTGCCGTGACCACCTTCGCCGGCCGCTGGTGGACGTCCGGAATCGCGAACGTGATTCTCCTGGCGTTGGCGGTGATCGGGCTCATCGGGGCGTGGTGGAGTGTGTGGTGGGCGTTTCTGGTGCCGTTGGCGCAAGTCGGCCCTATCGGGTTGTCGATCCGTGGCCGCACGTCGCCGCTCGCCTGGACGGCGCGGCTGCGTCGGGTGGCCTTTGTCTCCGGGATCCTGATGCTCGCTGTGTCCATCGCCGGTGCAGCTGTCGAGTCTGGATTCTTCATCGCTGTTGGTCTCTTTCTCCTGCCGGCATTGATCGATATCGCGCTCCTCGTCCTCGGGCCTATCGAGCGAATGGTGGGCAATCGGTGGGTCGATCAGGCATCCGCTCGTCTCGGCTACTCGGCGGCGAAGGTCGTGGCAATAACCGGTTCCTACGGCAAGACGACCACCAAGCAATACGCGGCGCATCTCCTCGCCGGAAGCTTTCGTACGGTGGCCAGCCCGGCCTCGTTCAACAATCGCATGGGTCTCGCCCGGGCCATCAACGAGCACCTCGTGCCCGGCACCGAGGTCTTCGTCGCCGAGATGGGGACCTACGGCCCAGGTGAGATCGAGGAGCTCACTCGATGGATCCGGCCGGACGTTGCAGCGATGGTCGCCGTCGGCCCGGTCCACCTCGAGCGTTTCCGGACCCTGGAGCGGATCGTCGCTGCCAAGTCTGAGATCCTCGACCGGGCCCGGGTCGGCGTGATCGCGGTTGATCACCCCCTTCTGGCCGGTCTTGCCGCCGAGCGCGGAGACACGATGGAGGTGATCACCGTTTCGGGGGATGGCGCCGACGCTCGGGTGACCGTGCATGAGGGTGTCATCCGGATCGACGGCACCGAGGTCGGGAACGCCCCTGGGGAGGTGTTCGCGGTGAATCTGGCCGTGGCCCTCGGGATCGGGCTCGCCCTCGGCGTGGAACCAGACGACATGGTGTCGCGGCTGGACGGGCTTCCCCGCCCGGAGCATCGACAAACCTTGTCCAGCTCGGAACGAGGGTTCACCGTCATAGATGACACTTTCAACTCGAACCCGGATGGGGCAAGGGTTGCCCTCGGCCTCCTCGAGAGGGTTGGAGATGGTGGGCGAAAGGTCGTAGTGACCCCGGGCATGGTCGAGCTCGGGCCGGATCAGTTCGATCAGAACCTCAGGTTCGCCGCCGAATCGGCGGCCCTCGCCGACGACCTGCTCATCGTCGGCCGAACCAATCGCGGCGCATTGCTGGAAGGTTCCGCCAATGGAGGTGCCTCGGTTACCGTCGTCAACTCTCGCGAGGAGGCGGTCGATTGGGCCCGCCAGAACCTGGGCCCCGGAGACGCCGTCCTCTACGAGAACGATCTTCCTGACCACTACCCGTGAGGAGCGGAATGGCTAAACCGGCGGTCATCTTCGGCGGCCCGTCCGACGAGCACGACATATCGATACTCACCGGTCTCCAGGTCACGCGCGCCCTCGGCGATGTCCACGCCATCTACTGGTCGAAGACGGGGGACTGGTTCGAGGTCGAGTCCGATCTGGAGGCTGCTGAATTCGCCGACGGCGTTCCTCGACGCTCGCGGGAGCTGACTTTCGTCGCTACTCCCGGCCAGGGTCTGATTCTCAAGAAGCGGCCGTTTGACATCGATGCGGTGATCATCGCCTGTCATGGCGGACCGGGGGAGGACGGCACGTTGCAAGGCCTTCTCGACCTCGTCGGTCTTCGTTACAGCGGCCCGGGTCAGGCTGCCTCGGCCCTGGGCATGGACAAGTTGGCTTTTGGGGCGGCGATGGCGGCTGCAGGCCTGCCCACACTGCCTCGTGCCATGGTTGCCACCGGGGAGGAGCCGGCTCCGTCGTTCGAAGGGCCCTTCATCGTCAAGCCCCGTTTTGGCGGCTCATCGATCGGCATCGAGGTGGCCGAGGACTGGCCGACCGTTCTCGCCTTGAAGAGACGTTCGGCCTTCCTCGACCAGGGGGCGGTGGTCGAGCCATTCCTGGCGGCGAGCCGGGACCTCCAGGTGGCTGTGCGCACGTATCCCGAGTGGGAGCTGTCTGCGATCGAGGCCCCGGCCAGGGCATCCGATGGGATCTATTCGTACGACCAGAAGTATCTCGCCTGGGGTGGTGAGGTGAGCTCCGGTCGGGAGTTACCTGCCGTGCTCGAATCTGCGCTCGAAGAGGTGATCCGTCGTCTTTCAGTCCGGGTGACAGAGGTGGCCGGGCTCCGGGGGATAGCCCGGATCGACTACTTGGAGCGCGACGGCGAGATCGTCGTCAACGAGGTGAACACCATCCCGGGCTCGATGGGCGCGTATTTGTGGATCGACCCACCCATCGGGCGGGAGCAGTTGTTCCGTGATCTGGTGGAGGAGGCCCGAAGCGGGCCAGTGAGGATGTTCTCCGTAGCGGGAAGCGATGGGACGGCACTGCGAAGCGCTGGCACCATCGCCTCGAAACTCGGCTAACCAGAAAGGACCGGCGTGTGCCGGTCCTTTCTCAGTCGGCTCTTCTCCGGATCAGAGGTGCACCACCGGGCAGGTGAGCGTGCGGGTGATCCCGTCTATTGCCTGGATCTTGGCTACGACCAGCTTCCCCAGGGAATCGACGTCGTCGCTGGTGGCCTTGACGATGACGTCATAGGGGCCGGTCACGTCGTCGGCAGAATCGACACCGGGGATCTCGCGCACTTCCTCTGCGACCAGGGCGGCCTTGCCGACCTCGGTCTGGATCAGGACATAGGCCTGGACCAAATGAGCCTCCTTAGGGTCTCGGGTCGGCGTGACCCTAGTTGAAGAGGTGGTGGGTGGTACAGAAGTCACCGCCTGTTGGAGGAGGTGAACAGCCTTCGACGGAAGTTGATCAGGCTAAAGGAAAGTGTCGAACGCCAGGAGGCGTTACCTAGTACCTAGGACCTACTACTCAGTACCCCTCTTGCCCGACTCTGACTGAAGACACAAAGATGTTTCCGTCTTCTTCGACGGTCTCGAAAACGAGGCGCTGGCCCTGTCGCAGAGTGCGGAATATCGATCCCTTGAGGGACCCGGGGCGAAGGAACACCTCGGACCGGTCTTCGTCCTGGACGACGATTCCGGCGCCGGTCACAGGGTCGTAGGTCTTGACCACGCCCTGCGGCACGCTCAGGCCTTCTCGATCTTGCCCGCTCGGATGCACGACGTGCACACCCGGGCGCGGCGGGTATTGGAACCGTGACGGACCCGCACCTTCTGGATGTTGGGCAGCCAACGGCGATTGTTCCGCTTGTGGGAGAAGCTCACGGTCTTCCCGTAGCTCGGCTCCTTGCCGCAGATCTCGCAGCGATAAGACATCTCGAAGACTCCTGGAGTGGTCTGGAAGGGTAGACGGGCGTGAGGCCCGGCACGACCGAACGAAAGAATAGCTGTGATCCGGGCCAAGTCACAGTCCGCAGTTACCGTTTGCCTGGTGGCGATGACACCGTCGAGCGAGTTGAAATGGCCACGCTGACACGTCTGGCCGAGGTGCCGGTGTCGGAGATCAAATGGCTGGGGCCGAAGAACTCCGCGCCCCTGTTCAAGGCCGGGATCCGGACTGTGGCCGATCTGCTCCATCACGTTCCCAGGACGTACATCGACCGCAGCAACAAGCCGAGACTGGATCGTGTCGTCCTCGACACCGAGGTGACGATCATCGCCGAGGTCAAGAAGATCAACACGAGGCGCCCGAAAAAGGTATCGATCACCGAGGCCATCATCGCCGACGAGACGGCGACGCTCAAAGTGATCTGGTTCAACCAGCCCTATCTACAGAAACGTTTCCCGGTTGGCACCGAGGCGGCGTTCTCCGGGACCGTGACGTCCCGCAACGGATCACTGCAGATGGCGAACCCGGTGGTGGAGCTGCTGGGAGACGACCAGGAATCGATCGTCACCGGCCGGATCGTGCCGGTGCATCCACAGGTGGGATCGGTGAAGCCCTGGGCGATCCTGCGTGCCATGCACATCGCCTTGACCCGGTCGCGGCCCATTCCCGACCCGGTACCCGCCGAGATGCTGGAGCGGAAGGGCTTGATCAGCCGCGACCAGGCCTTCAGCGACATCCATTTCCCCGAATCGCTAGAACGAGTAGACCCGGCGCGGAATCGCCTGGTGTATGACGAGTTCTTCCGGCTCGAGCTGTCACTTGCCCTCCAGAAGCGTCGTCAGATGGAGGACGCCACCGGGTTCGCCCACACCCCGAGTGGCGAATTGGCAGACCGATTCATCGCAGGATTGCCGTATCAGCTCACCGGTGCCCAGGTGAGGGTGCTGGTTGAGATCGGCCAAGATCTCCGTGAGCCCCACCCGATGCATCGTCTCCTGCAAGGTGAGGTCGGCTCGGGCAAGACCGTGGTCGCGGTGGCCGCCCTTCTCAACGGGGTGGAGGGGGGCTGGCAGGGGGCGATCATGGCGCCGACCGAGGTTCTCGCCGTGCAGCATTACCTTGGTGTAACCGGGCTCCTCGCCCAAGCCAGCCTGTCTCCGGAGCCGTTCGCGGCTCCAAGCGATTTGGGGATGGACAGCCTCTTCGGCACTGAGGGGCCGGCCGTGCACATCGGGATCCTCACCGGTTCGACTGCCGCCGCCAATTACCGGGCCGATGTCAGTCGTGCAGATCTGCTCGCGGACGTCGCTTCTGGACAAGTCGACATCCTGGTCGGGACCCACGCACTCATTCAGGAAGGAGTCCAGTTCCACCGGCTCGGTATCGCCGTGGTGGACGAACAGCACCGGTTCGGAGTGTCTCAGCGGGTCAAGCTGAAAGAGAAGGCCGATGAGATCGACCCCGACTTGCTGATCATGACCGCCACACCAATCCCCAGGACCCTGTCCATGACCCTCTACGGGGATCTCGACGTTTCGATCATCGACGAGATGCCACCGGGACGCACGCCGGTCAGGACGAAAGTCCTTTCCAGGCTGGAGGAGGCGCTGGCTTGGAAGCGGATCACGGCGGAGGTCGCGAACGGACGTCAAGCCTTCGTCGTGTGTCCCCTCGTCGAGGACAGCCCCAAGGTCGAAGCCGCCTCGGCAACGGCCGAGTTCCACCGTCTTTCGGCCTTGATGCCGGATCTCCGGGTGGGACTCATCCATGGCCAGCTCAAACCGGTGGAGAAAGAGGCTGTCATGTCGGCGTTCCGGGCTGGTGAGATCGATGTGCTGGTGGCGACGACGGTCATCGAGGTCGGGATCGACATACCCAACGCCACTGTGATGGTGATCGAGGACGCCGATCGGTTCGGTCTGAGCCAGCTCCATCAGCTGCGGGGCAGGGTGGGCCGCGGTCGGCACCGGGGGTTGTGCCTGCTCATCGCCGATTCCGCCACCGAGGATGGCGAGGAGCGACTGGCGGCCATGGCAGCCACTACCGACGGGTTCGTGCTGGCTCAGGAAGACCTGAGGATTCGAGGTCAAGGGACCGTATTCGGGGCGAGACAATCCGGCGTTGCCGACCTGAAGCTCGCCGACTTGCTCCGGGATCTCGACCTCCTGACTGCCGCCCGCAACGATGCCTTTGCCATCGTCGACAGGGATCCAGGACTCGCCGAACATCCCGAGCTGGCGGAAGAGGTCCGGGCCATGCTCGGAGAATCGGTCGACTGGCTGTTCAAGAGCTGAGCAATGCGAATCATCAGTGGCAAGGCAAAAGGGAGACGGCTTGTCGCACCCGATACGCCGGCCACGAGGCCAGTCACCGACCGAGCGAGGGAGGCGGTGTTCTCGATGATCGGAGGCTGGGTCGAGGAGGCCACAGTTCTGGACCTCTACGCCGGATCCGGGTCTTTCGGGCTCGAGGCCCTGTCCCGGGGCGCCGCTGCCGCGACCTTCGTCGAGAGCGGCAACCGGGCACTCGAGGCTCTGAGACAGAACATCAAAGGGGTGGGGCTGGGTGGCACGTTGGTGACTTCCAAGGTTCGGGAATTCCTCGAACGCTCCAGCGGCGAGTTCGATCTGGTGTTCATCGACCCGCCGTGGGACATGGCATCGACAGTTCTGGCCAGCGATCTGAGCGCCCTCGAGCGGCTATTGGCGGCCAGGGCCGAGGTGATCCTCTCCAGACGTCACACCGACACCATCCCGGAGGCGCCGACAAACTGGAGTGTTGCCACCGATAGGCGTTACGGGGATACCAGAATCCTCCGGTACGAAAAGGAAGCTGAAGCCGTATGACCACCGCACTCTGTCCCGGGAGCTTCGATCCACCGACCAACGGGCATGTGGATGTAATCGAGCGGGCCATCGCTGCCTTTGAGCGGGTGGTGGTTTCGGTCGTGGACAACCCTTCGAAGGAGTCGCTGTTCTCGATCGAGGAGCGTATTTCGTTGCTCGAGGAGCTCTTCGGTGGGCGTGCGGAGATCGGGTCGTTCTCGGGTCTTCTCGTCGAATATGCCGCCGAAGTGGGCGCCGACGTGGTGGTGAAGGGCCTGCGGACCGTCGACGACTACGAGTACGAGATGCAGATGTCACAGATGAACCGAAGCCTCTCCGGGATGGAGACCGTGTTCATGGCCACCAAATCCGATTGGAGCTTCATCTCGTCGTCCCTGGTCAAGGAAGTTGCCAAACTGGGCGGATCGATCGACGGTCTGGTACCAAGTGCCGTCGAAAAAGCCCTCCAGGAGCGTCTGACATGACCGACGAGCAGGAAGCCCCGCTGGCCGAGGCCGTCGAGTCGGTCGAGCCGGAGAGCCGGGCCGAGCTGAGCGACCTTCAGGACACGGTCGACGACCTGATCGTCTACTTGCACGAGGCGAAGAACGTTCCCCTGTCCGGCAATGCCATGGTCGACAGGGAACAGTTCCTCGGGATGCTGGAGAAGATCCGCGCCGACCTGCCGGACGAGCTGCGGGCTGCGAGGTGGATGGTCCGTGAGCGCGAGGCATTCATTGCACGCACCAATGAGAAGGCTCGCGAGATCGTCGATCGCGCCCGGAAGGAAGCCGACGGTCTGGTCTCGGACTCGAACATCATGGCCGAGGCGGTGGAAGAGGCGAACATCCTGGTGCGACGAGCCGAAGGGGAGGCGCGCCGTCTCCGGCTCGAGACCGAAGACGAGATCGAGCGAAAGCTCCAGCGTCTCGAGCTGATTCTCAACCAGATCCTCGACCAGATCCAGGATGCGCGTGACGAGCTGCACGAAGCGCGTCCCAAGCCCCCCGACGTCCCGCTCTGAGATGAGGCACGAGCTCGTGGTCCCGGTCGGCGACCTGATCGGGTCGCCTGGGAAGGAGCGGCCGTTCAAGGGAGGAACGTCTCCGGCGCGCCTCGATTTCGGCGATTCCCGTGTCGATGGCCCAATGAGCGTCTCTGGGCGGGTGGTCGGCCTCATCGACGCCGTCGAGGCGGAGTTCGACGTGACCGCGACGGGCCATTTCACATGCACGCGGTGTCTCATCGAGTGGGATGAACCGGTCATGGTCGAGGCCAAGCAATACTTCCGCACGATGCCGGACGAAGACGGCTACGCCATCGTCGACGACGAGGTCGACGTGTCCGGGCCTGCCCGCGACGAGTTGGCGCTGGCGCTGCCGGCGAAACCCTTGTGCAGGCAGGACTGTCTGGGACTTTGCCCAACCTGTGGAACCGACTTGAATAGTGAACCTTGCGGAGGCCACGGGGATGATTCCGACTCACCCTTCGCCACCCTGAAAGATCTGCTCGAACCCTGACCAAGGAGAGCACCAAATGGCGGTGCCCAAGAAGAAAATGTCGCGTTCGCGGACCAGGCAGCGAAAAGCGGCGTGGAAGGTATCCCGTCCGACCTCAGTTGCCTGCGAGCAATGCGGCAAGCCCAAGCTTCCCCATCGCGCCTGTCGTGAGTGTGGCACCTACGGCGGCCGCGAGGTGATCGAGGCTTCCTGAGCCTTGGCGCGGATCGCCCTCGACGCCATGGGGGGCGACAACGCCCCTGACGAGACGGTCGCCGGCGCGGTCGATGCGGCCAGTCGCGGCGTCGACGTGGTCCTCGTGGGCCACCCTGGACTCCTCGAAGCCGAGCTCGCCAAGCACGACACCCGTCTTCCCATAGTCGACGCCCCAGAGGTGATCGCGATGGGGGACGATCCGGCTCGCGCCCTCCGTGAGAAGCCGGGTGCCTCCATCAACGTGGCGGCCAAACTCGTGAATGAAGGCAACGCCGACGGCATGGTGTCCGCCGGCTCCACAGGAGCCGCCATGGCGGCAGCGGCGGTGCATATCGGGCGGATCAGCGGTGTGGCCAGGCCCTCGATCGCATCGATCTTTCCCACCCCCGGCAGCCCCACCATCGTCCTCGACTCGGGGGCAAACCCCGACGTGAAGCCGGAGCAACTCGTCCAGTTCGCCATCATGGGCTCGGTTGCCGCCGAGATCCTGCTCGGTGCGGAGGACCCGAGAGTCGGTCTGCTCAACATCGGTGAGGAGAAGGGAAAGGGCCGCGACCTCGAAAAGCAGGCGTACCACCTTCTCGAACAGGCCCCGATCAGATTCGTCGGGAACCTCGAAGGCCGCGATGTCGCCGAGGACAAGTCGGATGTCATCGTCACGGATGGCTTCACCGGCAACATCTTCCTCAAGACGATGGAGGGGGCGGCCAAGGTGATGGTGAGATACTCGTTGGAGGCAATCTCGGAGCTCGATCCCGACGTCCAGGAGTCCGTTTTGCCTGCCCTCGGCGAAGTGAGGCGCCGTCTCGACTACGAGACCTACGGGGGCGCTCAACTGCTAGGAGTCAAAGGAGTCGTGGTGATCGCCCACGGCAGATCGAACCGGGTGGCCATCGCCAACGCCCTCGTGATGGCAGCCGAGGCCGCCAAGAACGATCTCCCCGGACTGCTAGCTGCCCGTCTCGCCTCCTCATGACCCTGGAAGATCAGCTCGGCTACACGTTCTCCGACCCTCAGCTGCTTCAACTGTCGCTCACTCATCGCTCCATCAGCAGTGAGGACGGCACGAGACACGACAATGAGCGTCTCGAGTTCCTGGGTGACGCCGTCTTGCAATTGGCGATAACGGGCCACCTGTACAACACCTACACCGATCTCCCAGAAGGAAATCTGGCGAAGGTCAGGGCTGGTCTGGTCAGCAGGCCTGTGCTGGCCGACGTCGCCCGGAGCTTCGGCCTGAGCGATCACATCGAGCTGACGGTGGCCGAGGAGCGGACCGGAGGCCGGGACAAGGATTCCATCATGGCCGATGCGCTCGAAGCCGTGATCGGCGCGGTCTACCTCGATTCCGGGCTCGAGAGCGCAACCGATCTCGTTCTGCGTCTCTGGGGCAGCCGTATCGGCGAGCGAGCAGAGCGTCCCGGGCTCAAGGACTACAAGACCCGTCTCCAGGAGGTGCTGGCCAGGGACGGCAAACGCCCTGAGTACCTAACGGATGGCTCCGGCCCCGATCACGAGCGGACATTCGTTGCCAATGTCGAAGTGGACGGCATGGCCCTGGGATCGGGGTCTGGTCGGTCCAAGAAGGAAGCGGAGCAGGGCGCAGCGGAGCAGGCCTTGGAGAGACTCATCGCAGACTCTCGGTGACGAGACGCTCCTTCCGGGACCTGAGATCCAAGTACCACAGAGTCACCATCACCGCGATGGCGGCCACGACGAAGCCCTGGGCGACGACGAGGACCACGAAACCCAGCCCTGCCCCGAGACCGACGTCCCCGGCACCGACGATGGGAAGGGCCACGAGCTGAACGAGTTGGGCAGCAAGCGACCCGAAGAGACCGACGAGCAGCAGGAACCCGACCGTTGGCCACCATCGGCCGCGCACTAACGCGAAGCTCCTGCGCAGGGCATCGACAGGGCCCACGTCCTCCAAGGCGACGACGGCGGAAATCATGCTGAACGCCCCGGCAAGCCACAGGCCGGGGATGATCAGGGCGAATAGTCCCAGGACGACCAGAACGAAGGCGAGGATCCCGGCCACGATGAGTGTGAACAACCTCGAGAGTGCCTTCGAGGATGCGGCCCCTGCGCCCATCTGCTCACCGGCGAGCTCGGAAGCCACGATGCGGTGCACGGCCAGGTTGAGGAAACCCGTGCCGAGGAGCTGAAAGACGAGCACGATCGAGCCTGCCTGGACAAGTAGGAGTCCGGCCTCGGTGATCTCTGTATCGTTCATCCCGACCAGCGCCTGAGGGTCGCTCAGGATCAGCTGGAGGATGTCATCGGCTCCGGTGAGAGCGAAGGCCGCGATGGTGGCTGCGCCGAGGATCACGAATGTCCAGAAGGCGGGAGCCAGGATTCGCTTCCAGACCCGGCCGAGCATCGCCATGCCCTCGGCGAGGATCTCACCAAACGGCCTGGGGGTTATCTCCATAGGCCCGGGTACGGTAACCAGCCCTCGACCCGGAGCCGAGCTTGCCCGAGTTGCCAGAAGTGGAGATCACCCGGCGCCATCTGGAGGATGCGATGAAAGGTCGCCGGCTGACGAGCGTGCGCACCACTCATCCCCGGACCGCCCGGAACAACGCGGGTGGTGAGACTGAGATCGACGAGCGGCTCGAAGGCCGGACTGTGCTCGGAGTGGGTCGAAAGGGGAAGTTCCTGGCGGCGCCGCTCGATGACGGGCAGACCCTCGTGGCCCACCTGGGGATGTCGGGTCGCTTCACCATCGGCGACCCCACGGAGGTCGAGCCGGCTCACACTCATTTCCGCGCGACCCTGGACGACGGTCGCGAGGTCCGCTTCATCGATCCCCGCACGTTCGGCTTCATAGCTGTCGTAGCCGGTGATGAGATGGAAGGCTCGGGCTTGTCCCGTGTCGGGCCCGACGCCTGGGACACCACACCATCGGCCGAAGACCTGACAGCCGCTCTCGTCAGCAGGACTGCTCCGGTCAAGGCGCTGTTGCTCGACCAGGTCATTGTCTCCGGCTTGGGCAACATCTATGCCGATGAGGCGCTGCACATGGCCGGGATACATCCGTTGCGTCCCGGCGGTGACTTGTCGGAAGCCGAGTTGACACGGCTACTGGAAGCCACCCGCAGCGTTCTGGGCGATGCCATCGACAATGGCGGGACGAGTCTCGACGACCTGGCATATCTGTTACCCGATGGACGGGCGGGGGAGAACCTCGACCGGTTGC
>JARDZU010000084.1 GCA_029240695.1 Acidimicrobiia bacterium
GACCAGCCCGCGTCCTCCAGCTCGCCGATCAGTTCCTCTTCGTCCTTGAGCAGCACCTGCTCGATCCCGTCACGTTCGAAAACCGGCTCCCAGTCCCGCTCGAGATCCCTCACTTCGACGTATTCGAGCATCCTGTCCCCGTAGAGCTCGGCCCGGTCGTCGATGTAGACCAGACGCTCGGCGCCCTCAGCCCAGATCAGGTATCCCCCTGCACTGTCGTCATGGAATGTCGGGACATCGGCCAGCTCCTTGCTCGCAGTGACGGGGAACTTCTCCTCGTCGATAGAACCGTCCGAGATGATGAACCACGGCACCATCAGAACCACGATGCCAAATACCACCGCCGCCGTCCTGGAGAAGCGCTGCCGCGCCCCGACCGCGAGACCGGCCAACGCCGTGCCCATGAGAGGGACCAGGGCGATCCAGGCCGGCGGGACGGCTCGGGTGGCGCTCAGGGCGAGAAACAAGAACGGCACCAGGATGATCAGATGCTTGGGTGTCACCTTCCCCCGGACGGCCCCGATCACTATGAGCCCCACCCCAATCAGAAACGGAGCGAAGACGACTGAGGTCAGCTCCGGGCGTCTCCATTCCGAGAGCAACGCAAGCGCCGGCCCGGCCTCCGAGAAGTCCAGTAGGAATTCGAGGACTCCAAGGCCATGGGCCGTCAGGAAGGTGCTCAGGCCGGCCACGATCGCAGTAGGAAGAGCCTTCCAGTCGCTCTCGACGATGATGGTGAGGCCGACGTAGGCCAGTCCGATGGCAAAGCTCCCGTGGACCGAAGCCCAGATCCAGAACAAGAAGGGAAGGGTCCACCTTGTCTCCGGGCGATCCCAGGCAACAACGACCAGTGCGAACAGGGCCAACGAGAACAGCACCGGTCGGGGCACCAGGAACGAGATCATCAGCAGCGTGGTGAGGGCCACGATGATCGCCGTCGACCACTCGCTCCTGGATCGTCGGTACGACACGATGCCGACGCCGAGAAAGGTGATCGAGCTGAGCAAAAGCATCATGGGCGGCACGAAGCCAAGACCCCAGTTCGACTCCCCCCAGCTGTAGAGCAACTCGGCGAGCCAGCTCTGCGTCAGCCACCGCTCCCCCAGCATCGTGAATGAGAATGGGTCGGCGACGAGGACCTCGCCTGCTGTCGCTTGGAGCTCCCCTGCCCTGATGTGCCACAGGAACGAGTTGTCCCGAATCGGTGCCCAAGCGTCGATGACCAGTGCCACAAATGGCACAAGGAGGACAAGATGGGCCAGGGAGTATCGCCGTTTAGACGGCCCCTGCGCCGCCGGGGTCATCAGGTCGAGGAGAAGGCGCCGGCGATCGAAATCGCGGCTGGACCAAGAAGCACGATGAACAATGCCGGGAAGATGCAGAACACCAGGGGGAACACAAGCTTCACCGGTGCAGCGAATGCCTTTTCCTGTGCCCTCTGACGCCGCTTGACCCTCATCTCGTCGGCTTGAACCCTGAGCACGCGGGCGATGGTGACACCAAAGGCCTCAGCCTGGATCATGGCCAGGATGAAAGAGCGAAGCTCGTCGAGGTCGGTCCTATCCATGAGGTGCCGCATCGCATCGCGACGACTGACGCCGACCCTCGTCTCCTGGAGCATCCGGAAGAACTCTTCGGAGAGCGGGCCCGGAACTGTCGCCACCACCCGCGACAGCGCCGCATCGAACCCGAGGCCGGCCTCCACGGAGATGACCAGGAGGTCGAGAACGTCTGGAAGGGCCTTGAGCATGCTCTTTGTTCGGTCGTCGACCTTGCGCTGCAGCCAGGCATCTGGCCCGAAAAAGCCGAGGACGATGGGCATTGCGAAAAGGACGATTCGTTGCATGCTGTCGGCACCGAAATCGATCAGAAAGAAGCCTGCGAACAGACCGGCGATGCTCGTCAGCAGCTTGATGACGATGAACGATGGAGCGTCGAGATTGCCCGGATTTCCGGCGAGGACGATCTTGTGCTGTTTCTTCTCGAGGTAACCGACCGGGGTGAAGCGGCGGAGAAAGCCCGAGATCTTGAGCACGATCGGCCCGATGGTTCGCTGAGCAAGGGGCTTGGCCAGCTCGTCATCGCGCACTGTCCCCGAACTCGCACGCCCGTAAAGGGCGAGTCTTTGGTTCATGTCCTCGCGTGCCCGGGTCACCCCGAGACCAACCCAAACGATGACGAAAAAGACCAGCGCCGAAACCGTGACCACGGCGAGCAGCTGACCGTCTAGTGCTGTGATGTTCATACTTCGATGTTCACAATCTTCCGGAGCCAGAAAATTCCACCGGCCATGAGGATGAGCCCGGCGACGATGGCGACTCTTCCCAAAGTCGCATCGAGCAAGGGCTGCAGGTACTCGCGGTTGTTAAACCAGAGAAAGCCAGCCAGGGCAAAGGGCAGGGAGCCGAGCACGATGGCCGAGATCCGACCTTCGGCGGTGAGCGCCTTGATCTCACCCTTGAGCCGGTTGCGGGCCATCATGGTGTCGGCAACGGTCTGCAGTACCTCAGCCAGGTTGCCGCCGACCTCGCGCTGGATCTCGACCGCCATGGTGGCCCATTCGAAGTCCTTGGAGTCGGTCCGGACGACAATTCCTTCGAGCGCTTGCGGCACCGATCGTCCCAGCCGAGCCTCGACGACTGCTCGGCTGAACTCACGCGCAGTCGGGTCCGGAGCCTCAGTGGCCACCGCCTCGATAGCCTGGAGCAGGGAGTAGCCGGCACGCAATGACGTGGAGAGGAGGGTCAGGGTGTCCGGCAGCTGCTTCTCGAACTTCTTCCGTTCCCGGTTGCCGGCGTACTTCATCAGCATGTAAAAGAACAGGACAAGGACCCCGAAGGTGATCAGCCCGGCCAGCGGCGAGCTGAAGATGGCCAGGAAGACACCGCCGACCGCGGAGAGCCCGAACATCGCGAGAATGGCCTCACCGGGTGACATGGGGATGTTGGCCTGCTCGAGGGCTGCGTTCACCCCGGAGAGCAAACCGCGCTTTCGGACTTCCTCCTCGGCGGCCTGGCTGAACCGGTTGAGGATTGGGAGCCTTTGCAGGAACGGCTTCTTCTCCTCCTCGCCGGAGCGCGAGCGGCGGCCATACGCCTGGAGACGCTTGGCGAAGCGCCCGCCGCCCTGATCTTCGTCACGCCCGAACAGGATGACGATGAAGAGGAAGGCGGTGAGGCCGATCCCGGCGGCAGCGATGAGCGCCAAGTTGGTGATGCTCATCGGTGAATTGCTCTCGACGACGCTGCCAGTGATCGGCACCGGGACCGTGGTCGTCGTGGGGACGATCGTGGTGGTGGTGGCATAGCCGGAGACCGGGACCACGATCGTGGACGTCAAGCCGCCCGGATAGCTGACTGCGAACTCGGCTTCCCCTGGTGCCGCGACCGGTGATACGAACCGGGCGACCAGCGTGTTGCTGATCTCACGGCCGATCTGGCTGTAGAGCCCGGATAACTGTGCCGGATCGGGAGTGGAGAGGAAAAGACCACCACCGGCGGCAGCAACGGCCGCGACCGCATCTGGGTTGAAATCAGGCGATTCGAGGGCCACACCAAACACACGGGCATCGCCGGCCTCGACGGCTGCGATCGCCTCCTCCGGGGTGGCGGTCGAGATGGTGTCTTCGCCATCGCTGAGAACAACCATGTTGTTGAGTTGGTTCTCGGCAACGCCATCGAAGAGCGACATCCCGAGAATCACTCCATCGTTGAAGGCGGTCTCGCCATCGGCGACAAGACCGTTGATCTTTTCGTGGAGGACATCGGCGTTGGCCGTGAACCCGGTTTGGACAACGGCGGTATCGGCGAAACTGACGATAGCGATCGTGTCTTCAGGCCGCTTCTGGTCGATGAAACTGTTGGCCGCGGACTTGGCGGCGTCCATCGGCTCACCGAGCATCGAGCCCGAGGTGTCGATGACCAGAACCACGCCTACGGGGACGCTCGTCTCGCCGAGCGGTGCCACTTCGACGTCGGAGGCAGGCTCCCCGTCGATTGTGATCGAGAGCTGAGCCGGATCCGGTGCCTCGGGGAGGTTGCGGAACTCGACCACCATCTGCGTTTGGCCGCCTTCGGCGTATCTGGACCCGTTGATGTCGACGATCTCGATCTCGGGGGCTGCGGCTTGGGCGAAGGCGGCGGTGCTCAGTCCGAGGACGAGCACAGCTACCAGGGCAGAGAGACGTCTCAAATCATCGGCCTCTCGCGAACGGCTCGGGATCGAACAGGTCGGCGGGAAGCCTGATGCCCTGATTCTCGAGATCCTGGGAGAAGGTAGGACGAATTCCTGTTGCCTTGAGTCGGCCCTTGAAGATGCCTTCCTCGTCGACGCCCATCCCGAAGTCGAAGAGGAAGATGTCCTGGAGGGTGATGATCTCGCCTTCCATGCCTTCCACCTCTGTGACATGGGTGACACGCCTGGTTCCGTCCTTGAGACGCGACACGTGGATGATCAGGTCGACGGCGGCGGCGATCTGCTCACGGATTGCTCGCACCGGGAGATCGAACCCTGCCATGAGGACCATGGTCTCGATACGGGAGAGGGTGTCCCTCGGGCTGTTCGAGTGGACCGTGGTCAGGGAACCGTCATGACCGGTGTTCATCGCCTGGAGCATGTCCAGAGCCTCGGCGCCACGAACCTCACCGACGACGATCCGGTCGGGACGCATCCGCAGCGTATTCCGGACCAGGTCGCGGATTTGCACGGCGCCTTTGCCCTCGATGTTCGCAGGGCGGGACTCGAGGGTGAGCACGTGCTCCTGATGGAGCTGGAGCTCGGCCGCGTCCTCGACGGTGACGATTCGCTCATCGCCAGGGATGTATGAGGACATCACGTTGAGGGTGGTGGTCTTGCCGGAGCCAGTACCACCGGAGATCAGGACATTGAGCCGGCCCCGGACACAGGCCCTGGAGAAGTCGGCCACTCGTTGCGTGATAGTCCCGAAGTTGATCAAGTCGGCCTCCTGGTAGGGGTCGACTGCGAACTTTCGGATCGTCAGGAACGGCCCGCCGATGGCGAGCGGGTGGATCACCGCATTGACACGGGAACCGTCGGGGAGACGGGCATCGACCATGGGCGTTGCTTCGTCGACGCGGCGACCGATCTGCCCGACGATCTTGTCGATGATGCGGCGTAGGTGAATCTCGTCGACGAACTTGACGTCGGAGAGGATGATCTTGCCCCTCTTCTCGTAGTAGATGTCATACGGACCATTGGCCATGACTTCGGTCACGTCCGGGTCGTTGAGAAGCGGGTCGATCGGGCCGTACCCGAGGACATCTGATGCGATCTCGTTGAGCAGAGCCCGACGATCGGCGGACGTGAGCGGGAGCCCTTGCTCCTGGTCGACCGCCCATTCCAGCATCTCGAGGACGCGAAGACGCAGCTCGGCGTCCGACATCTGACGGTCGTACAGGGTCGGGCCCAGCTCTTCGACGACCTTGAAATGGAGACGACCGCGCAGTTCGCCAAGGGCGTCCGAGCGATTGCTGCTGACGTCTTGTGTCTCTGTCTGCCTTGCGGCTGCGACTCTTTCAGAAAGCGATGGCACTTCTATCTACCTTCCACTATTTCCGACCGAAGAGCCCGCCCTTGGACGCGCTCTCGGGGATCTTTCCGGCGATCAATTCGGCGACACTCTCGAAACCTTTGGCGACCTTGCCCTTGGGATCGGCTTCGACAATGGGACGCCCTTCGTTGACTGAAGTCGGGACTGCCGCATCCGAGGGGATGGCGGCCGAGATCTCCATCTTGAGGGCGCTTTCGATTTCCTTGTTGTCCAACTTGGCCTTCGAGTTGTTCCGGTTCAGGACCAACTGGACGTTCTGGGTCGAAAACTTGAGGAGACGCAATGTCTCCAGGGCGAGCTTGGCGTTCTTCACGGAAGGAAGGTCCATGTCCACGACCATCAGGACGTGGTCCGCTTTCTCGATCAGCGACAGGATCAGCTCGTCGAGCATCGAGGCGGTGTCGACCACCACGTAGTCGTAGCTCTCCTGGAGCAGGTCGAGCATCTGCATCAGACCGGCGGTTGTTATGTCGTCGGCGAAGGCTGGCTCGAGTGGTGCGGCGAGGACCTTCAGACCGCTCGGGTGCTCGGTGAGCAAGGAGTCGAGCATCTCGGGATCGAGATGATGGAGCTCGTGGGCCGCGTTCACCATCGTGAACCTCGGTTCCAGCTGCAACAACAGGCAGACATCCCCGAATTGCAGATCGGCATCGACCAGGACCACCTTCTTGTCGGGGATCCTGTTGAGGAGGAGGGCCACATTTGTGGCCGTCACCGTCTTGCCGCTCCCACCCTTGGCGGACGTGATCGTGACGATGGCGCCCCTCTCCGTGCGGACCGGCTCCTCTGTCGGCTTGGCCGCGCTGCGGCGCTTGAGAACGTCGTGGCCAAACTGCTCGATCGCGGCCTCGATCTTGGTCTCGTCGAGTGGCGCCTCGATGATGTCGGAGACACCGGCTCGCATCGCACCTCGGAGGAGGTCGGATGTGACCGTCTCCGCAACCATCATCAGGATGAGGGCGGGGTCCTGGTTGTGCAGGCTTCGGATCTGCTCGAGGGACTCGTCGTTCGAGAACGATGGGCCGAGCAGAAGCATCCTCAGTTCACCGGACTCCGCGGTGTGACTCGCCTCCTCTATGGAGCGAGCAACCGGGAGCCGGCCCTCGAAGAGCTCCTTGGCCGAGGAGACGAAGTCATCGTCCTTGTCCACGACCAACAAGTTGTGCTCAGCCATCGTCATCGTCAGACCTCTATCAGTTTCCGAAGATGTCGTCCAGCAGATTCCCGCCGAACAAGTTGAGAGTCGTCACACCGGTGGTCTCGACTTCGACGAAGTCGCCCGGCACCAGTGTCAGCCAAACAGAGCCGTTCTCGGTGGCATATGCGATCCGCTCGGCCTGCTCTGGTGTCACCTCGAGAGTGAACGTCGTGTCGTTGCCGAGCTCTTCCTCGACCGGCTCTCCCTCGGGAGTGGTGTCACCGGTCGTCTCCGGATCGACCTCGACCGTGTCCGGCGCATCTTCTTCGGGCCGGATGTCACGACCGGTGGCCATGACCGGGAGGCCCTGGAGGACGAATCGCGTATAGGTGACTGTTGCCACCGCCTCCGCGGCGGGAGCGCCTTCCTCCGGCGCAACCGGCTCCTCGGCGATGCCGGCCAGCTCATCAGGAAGAAGGTCCTCGGGGATGTCGAGCGTGATGATCATGTTGACCCGGTCACCGGGCTCCACGAACCCGTTGATGCCCCTGATGTTGTCAGTCGAGATGGTCATCGCCTGCTTGCCGGAGGGGATCTCCTCCGCGAGCGGCACCACATTCACCGTGATCGAGGCCCATTGCGATTCGTTCAGGATCGACCCGGCCGCGATGGGGCCGGCAGCGACACGATCGGTGAGCACCTGATTCAGCTGCTCGGCGGTCGTGATGGCGCCGACGGGCACGTCTTCGGCCTGGTCTTCGCTCTGTGTGATCAGCGTGCCGCCGCTGTTGAAGTCGGAGAGGAGGATGGCTCCGTCCGTGCCTTCTGCAATGGCTTCACCGGCGCGGTAGACCTCGACGATCTCCTGGCCCTCGACGATTTCGTTCTCGACGTTCTGGAGATAGTTCCAGACCGCCCAGGCTGCTAGCCCGGCCAATACCAGGGCTACTAGCAACACGATGGCTCTCCTACCCATTGAGTCCCCTTCGTATATCCCCGGGGAATGCCGCCGACCCGGGCCGGGCGCATACCTCGAGGCATGCTACCGACGGACAGGCGCCATCCCGGTGCTTCAAATCCGATTCCACAGGACTGATTCGGACCGTTTGAGGAGAGTCTTGAGCGTTTCCCCACACTTTCCATAGTTCGGCCGCCCCATATGCGACACGATCGGAAGTCTAAGAAATCCCCTTCCCGGCTACGCCGGTACTCCCCCTCCGGGGGGGAGAAACAGGGTCACGTCCGGCCGATGCCGCGCTCTTTCAACTCCTGCAGGATTGCCTCGAGAGAGGCATCTACGGGCATCGGCGGCCGCTCCTCCTCCGAAGGCCCGAACTCGCGCTCGAACTCCTTCTGGGGGCGGCGCCGACCCTTCTTCTGCTCCTCCATCTGCGCCTCCCTCTCCTTCCAATCGGGAGAGGCCTGCTTGATGGACAGAGAGATGCGGCGACGCTCGTCTTCCTTCTCGGTGATCTTCACCTTGACCTGCTGGCCAATGGAGAGCTCCAACTCGGGCGATTCGACTCGATGGCTGGCGATCTCCGAGACGTGAACCAATCCCTCGACTCCGTCGGCAACCGAGACAAAAGCGCCGAATGGAACTGTCTTGGTCACCATGCCGTCGATGACGTCGCCCACTTCATGATCGCGAGCGAAAACATCCCAGGGATCGTCACTGGTCTGGCGTATCGAGAGCGAAATCCGTTCCCTATCGCGGTCGACTTCGAGAACCTTGACCTGCACCTTGTCGCCAACCTTGACCAACTCGCCGGGATGATTGACGTGTTGCCACGACAGCTCGGAGACATGGACGAGGCCATCCATCCCCCCGAGGTCGACGAAGGCTCCGAAGTTCACGACTGAGGAAACCACTCCATCGCGGACCTCACCCTCTCCGAGGCCATCGAGGAAGGCATTGCGCTCCTCAGCCTGTGCCTCCTCGAGGTATGCCCGACGAGACAGGACCACATTGTTTCGGGCCCGGTCGAGCTCGATCACCTTGGCCGTGATGCTCTCGCCGATGAAGGGGTCCAGGTCACGGACACGGCGCATGTCGACCAGTGAAGCCGGGAGGAATCCACGGAGGCCGATGTCGACGATGAGACCACCCTTGACGACCTCGATGACCGTGCCGTCGACGGTGCCCCCTTCTTTGGCGACTTCCTGGATTCTCCCCCAGGCACGTTCGTACATCGCCCGCTTCTTGGAGAGGATCAGGCGGCCCTCGTCGTCCTCCTTGTTGAGCACGACAGCCTCAACCCGCTCCCCCACCTTGACCGCATCGTTGGGGTCGACGTTGTTCCGTATAGAGAGTTCACGCGTCGGTATGAGCCCTTCGGACTTGTATCCGATATCGATCATCGCTCCGTCGCCATCGACGCTGACGACGGTGCCCTCGACAATGTCACCCTCCTTGAACTCGAGAACCGTTGCCTCTATGGCGCGCTCGAAATCATCGGCGATGTCATCGGGAAGGTCGCTCAGGTCAGGGGCGACGAGGGCCTCTCGGCCGGATACTTCGACTTCTTCGGGAGCCTCGGTGGGCTCCTCCACATCGACGGAGATCTGCGTCTCCGCCTCGGTGGTCTCGGGCGCCTCCACGCTCTCCGTCTCGGGAGCGCTCGCGGGCGCGTTTTGCGGCTCGCTGGTCATGTGTGAGTGATTACCTCCGAAGGGAACTCTGCAAACGCTGGGTCCACAGGCGTGGTGAGTCTACGCAGGTTTGTCCACAACCGCCAATGGATTGGCTAGCGGCGCGGCCTTTCAACCTTTGACACTCGCGAGATCGGGCCCGGTGGCGACATCGACTTCGAGCGGCACATCGAGGGACACCACTCCCTCCATGGTTCCCACCACCAGCTTTTCTGCGACCTCGATCTCATCGAGTGGGCTCTCCAGGATCAGCTCGTCATGGATCTGGAGGATCAACGTGGAAGCCAACCCTTCGGAGCGAAGGCTGGCGTCGAGATCGATCATCGCCTTCTTGATGATGTCGGCAGCCGTGCCCTGTACTGGGGCGTTCAAGGCCATGCGCTCCCCCATCTGTCGGATCCGGAAGTTGTCCGACTTCAGCTCGGGCAGGTATCGCCGGCGCCCGAAGAGAGTGGTGGTGTAGCCCTGGTTTCTTGCCTGGGTGACGACCGCCGACATGAACTCCCTCACCTGGACGAACTGGGAGAAGTAGGCGTCCATGTGTTGTTGTGCCTCGTCCCGCGAGATCCCTAGGCGGTCGGCCAGGCCGAAGGCCTCCATCCCGTAGAGCAAGCCGAAGTTGATCATTTTCGCTGTCCGCCGCTGATTTGGGGTCACCTCCGATTCGGAAAGACCCCAAACCCGGGCTGCGGTGGCGGTATGGATGTCTGAGCCGGAGCGGAACGCCTCGACAAGGAAAGGGTCCCCGCTCATGTGAGCCAGCACACGCAACTCGATCTGGGAGTAATCCGCGACGAGGAACTCCGCTCCTTCCCCGGCGATGAATGCACGGCGGATGGTCCGACCCGACTCGGACCGGATAGGGATGTTTTGCAGGTTGGGTCGATCTGAAGAGAGTCGCCCCGTTGTCGCCGCCATCTGATTGAACCGGGTCCTGATCCGACCATCGGCGTCGACCAACGGCAGATACCCGTCGACGTACGTTCCCCTCAGCTTCTCGTACTCCCTGTACTCGAGGAGGGCCTCGACCACGGGATGGTCGAGCTTCTTCAGCACTGATGCGTCGGTGGACGGTTTGCCCGTCGACGTCTTCTTGACGACCGGGAGTGCGAGCTTCTCGAAGAGCACGTAGCGCAACTGATCGGTGGAGTTGACGTTGAACTGCTCCCCGGCCAGTTCCTGGATGCGGGCGTCGAGCGCAGTGAGCTTCTCCCTCAGGTCGGCACCCATATTCTCGAGGTAGGCCCGATCGACAGCGATGCCGGTGTGCTCCATCCGGGCGAGTACGGGTATCAAGGGGAGCTCGAACTCTTCGAAGAGCTCGCCTTCCTCACGATCTGACAGCTCGTCCCGCATGACTTCGACCAGCCGCCGCACACCTTCGATGCGGCGACCCTCGGTCTCGAGGTCGGGCCCGCTGTCGAACGGCAAGGTCCCCAGAGCCGCCTCGTCGTCATCCGGCGAGACCAGCTCCAGACCGAGCAAACGGTCTGCCAGCTCCTCGAGGTCGTAGGTGCGCTGAGATGGATTCACGATGTAGGCGGCTAGCGCGGTGTCCATGTCCAGCCGATCGACGTCTCGGTCCAGATCGAGCAACACCCGGACCAGGTCTTTCACGTCGTGCCCGGCAAGGGCGGCCTCGCCGCTCTCGAGGGCATCGAGAATGGGGCCGGCCACGTCGAACGGCACTATGGCCGCTTCCCCCGGGCCTGTGGAAACCGCAAGCCCGAAGGGCTCTCCACCATCGATCACCAACCCCGCGATCAGGACAGGCGCCTGCGCCATGTCGGCAACCTGTTCGGGAGAGGTGAGCAGAGACGACTCGACCTCGACTAACTCGGAGACCGTGGCGGCCGATGGGAGGGCCTGCTCCAGGTCGCTCCACATCGAGTGGAATTCGAGACTGTCGAACAGGTCCTTGACCTGATTCCGGTCCCATTCCCGCGTGCGGAGGTCCTCGATCTCCACCCCCAGGTTCATGTCATCGACCAGCCGCATGAGCTCCCTGTTGAGGAACACTTGCTCCCGATGCGCAGCGAGGTTCTCTTTGAGCTTCGGAGTCAGGTCCGTCACGGACAGGAAGAGATTGTCGAGATCTCCGTGCTCGGCGATCAGGCGTGATGCGGTCTTCTCCCCAACACCTGGCACGCCGGGTAGGTTGTCCGACGTGTCGCCCCTGAGCGCGGCGTACTCCACGTACTGGTCGGGCCTGATGCCGTACTTCTCCTCGACGTACCCCTCGTCGGCCAGGACGATGTCGCTGATGCCGCGGCGGGTGTAGACCACTTTCACGGTCTTTTCAATCAGCTGGAATGCGTCTCGGTCGCCGGTGACGATGAGGATCTCCCATCCGGCGGCT
>JARDZU010000007.1 GCA_029240695.1 Acidimicrobiia bacterium
TGCAAAATGGGATTCGACGACAACTCACTCTTCCGTCACCCCGACATCGCCGCAATGCGCGACGAAACCGAGGAAGACCCGGCCGAGCTGGCGGCGAAAGAGGCCGGGCTCAGCTACATCAAGCTCGACGGGACGATCGGATGCCTGGTCAACGGTGCCGGACTGGCAATGGCCACCATGGACACGATCAAGCACGTTGGGGGTGAGCCGGCCAACTTCCTCGACGTCGGAGGCGGCGCCGATGAGGAACAGGTCACGACCGCGTTCCAGATCATCACCAAGGACCCCTCGGTCAAGGGAATCTTCGTCAACATCTTCGGCGGCATCATGCGGTGCGACGTCATCGCTGACGGCATCGTCGCCGCCGTGAAGAATGTCGGGCTCGATGTGCCCCTCGTAGTCAGGCTGGAGGGGACGAACGTCGAGGAGGGCAAGCGGATCTTGAATGACTCCGGGCTCGACCTGGTTGCTGCGGACAGCCTCAAAGACGGAGCCGAGAAGATCGTGGAATTGGCTCGATGAGCATTCTCGTCGGCAAGGACACCAGGGTCTTGATCCAGGGATTGGGCAAGACCGGACAATTCCACACCGAGAAGGCGATCGCCTACGGGACCCAGATGGTGGGGGCCGTCCACCCATCCCGGAAGGGGAGCGTCGCCCACTTCGAGGGCGAGACCGACTCATCTGGTGTGCCGGGCAGAGATGACACCTACTCGGTCGACCTGCCGGTGTTCGCCACGGTGGAGGAGGCGGTGGCCGCCACCGGGGCCAACGCATCGGTGGTCTACGTGCCGCCGCCATTCGCCGCCGACGCCATCATGGAAGCGGCCGCCGCCGGTCTCGAGCTGGTCGTTGCCATCACCGAGGGTGTCCCGGTCGCCGACATGATCGAGGCAAAGCGCTATCTCGCCGACAAGGCGACTCGTCTCATCGGTCCCAACTGCCCCGGCGTTATCACTCCGGGCGAGTGCAAGATCGGGATCATGCCCGGCTATATCCACGAGCGGGGGCGGGTGGGTGTGATCTCTCGATCGGGGACCCTGACTTACGAGGCGGTGTACCAGTTGACCTTGAACGGACTGGGCCAGACGACCGCTGTCGGAATTGGCGGCGACCCGGTCAACGGGACCAATTTCGTCGACATGCTCCGCATGTTCGAAGAGGACCCTGAGACCGAGGGTGTGATCATGATCGGGGAGATCGGGGGTACCGCCGAGGAAGATGCTGCCGAGTTCGTCGCCGGTTCCATGACCAAGCCGGTGGCCGGGTTCATCGCCGGGACCACGGCGCCGCCCGGAAAGAGAATGGGGCACGCCGGCGCCATCGTGTCGGGCGGGAAAGGCACAGCCGCCGCCAAGATCGAAGCGATGACCGGGGCGGGCATCGTCATGGCCGAGACGCCGAGCGACATGGGGGAGGCGATGGCCCGTGCTCTCGGTTGAGAACCTGGCGGCGATTCGCGCCGACGGTGAGCGGGTCCTCGAACTGGGCCGGCTGGATCGGGAGCGTCCGGTCCCTCAATATCCCGGCTGGCTGATCGGTGACCTCGTGAGCCACCTGGGTGGCAACCACGCTCGTACCACGATCATTTGCCGGGAGTTTCCCACCGAGCGCCCGTCCGCCCCCCGGCCGCCGCAGGGAGCTGACATCATCGAATGGTACGAGGCGAATCTCGACGAGATGCTCATCGCTCTGGAAGAGTCGGACCTGGCCGCCGCGGCGTGGGGTTTCTGGCCGGAGTCGACGATCGGTCTCTGGGAGAAGAGGATGGTGATCGAGACCGGATTGCATCGCTGGGACGCCGACCAGGCCTTCGGTGAACCGGCACCCCTGTCCGCATTGGTGGCTCGGACTGCACTGGACGAATTCGGTGACATGTGGGTTCCTCGCATGGGCGAGATCACAGGTGTGCTCGAGGTCACGGCCACCGACCTGGGCGAGTCTTGGAGCTTCGGATCGGGAGCCGGCAAGGAAACAGCCAGCGGGACGGCGTCCGATCTCTACCTCCGCCTCATGTCCCGGCCATCACCAGTCGAGCTGCCCCCCCAGTGGTCCGCAGCCGTGGACGCTTTGGAGCCGCCGCCCAAGCGATAGGTCAGAAGCGGGCCAGGTCGGCCACCGCGTAACCGACGACGGCTCCATCGGCCGTGGTCACCGGACGCAGGGCCGCAACCAGCTCCTCGACCCGATGACCGGGGACCGCCACCGTCAGCTCGTCGTCGCCCATCCCGGTGCGGGCCCGGGATAGAGCGCAGCCCATCGAGGCCGCGATCACACCGTTGTCCGCTGCCCGAGGCAGGATCTGGCACTGAGGCTTGCCCGACCAGTCCACGTCCACTGCGTCATTGATCTCCATCATCTGACGAGGAGTCACACGCAGAAGCACGACGTCCGGGCTCGATCCCATTTCGGCCAAGGGGCCATACCTGACGCCTTTGGGCCTGCGCGACAGGGAGGCCACTCCGGCGAATGCCTCCATCGTCACCCAACCCACGTCGAGCAGTGCGGCTACGTCGGTCTTGTCCAGGATGTCGGCGGGCTCGGCGAAGCCATGGGTGAACCGGCCCACAGAGCAGTTGCCGTGATCCTCGGCCAGGGTGTCGAAGGTCCTCTCGTGGGCGTACATCCAGAAGACACAAGGAGCGGCGGCGCGACCCGATCGGCCGTCATCCGTCGGCTCCGACATCGGGGCGTCGAAGCGGGGAACTCCGTCGTCGGGTAGCTCGTCGTGGAACGTGATGGCGATGGGGGCATGCTCCAGGCTGAGGAGGTCGGTCAGGGCATTGGACAGGGCGGCTTGATTCATCATTTCCTCGATCGGATCTGAGAGCGAACTTAGTGGATCTTCTCGAACCCGATTCTCGGGTCGAAGAAGAGAGCCATCACCTCCATCTCGGGGAACCGCTCTGCCACCACGGCCTTCGCTCGACGTAGCTGTTCCTTCTGGGTGTTGTCGGGGACCGGGTTGCCGGCACACCCGGCGTGCGCCACCAGCGCCACCTGATTGGTTCCATGTGCTTCCTTCGACACATTCAGGCTTTCGAGGAGACCCTCGCCTGTGGGCGTGACGGCTCCGTCGAGATTCTTCACCGCCCCGGTTGCGGTGATGTTGTCCACGTAACGGACACCGAACCGGGTCATGACCTGGTCGATGGTCCGCGTCTGAATCCTCCCGTCCATGCAGGTGATAACGGCACCGAACCGCCCTTCAGAAGTCATAGACCGTCATTCTGGCGCAGAACTCCGCGGCAAAACCGTTGGCCCTACACTGCCCCGCCATGGATCTCATCTGGATCGTCGTGATCGTCGTGGTGGCGATCCTGATCTTTGTCTTCATCGGTATCTATAACGGGCTCGTCCAGTCGCGGAATCGGGTTGACAATTCCTGGGCGCAGGTCGATGTCCAGCTCAAGCGTCGCTACGACCTGATTCCCAACCTGGTGGAGACGGTCAAGGGGTATGCATCCCACGAGCGGGAGACGTTCGAGAGGGTGACCCAGGCGCGGAGCGCCGCTCAGTCCGCCAGTGGCCCCGCCGAGCAGGCACAAGCCGAAGGCTTCTTGACCCAGGCCTTGCGCCAATTGTTCGCTGTCGCCGAGGCCTATCCCGAGCTGCGGGCGACGGAGAACTTCCAGAACCTGCAGAACGAGCTCGCGGAGACCGAGAACAAGATCGCCGTCTCCCGTCAGATCTACAACGACACGGTCCTGACCTACAACAACAAGGTGCAGCAGATACCCACCAACATCGTGGCCGGCATGACTGGGTTCCAGATCAGGGAGTTCTTCGAGGCCGGGCCTGAGGCCGTGGAAGCTCCGACCGTCGATTTCTGAGTTGGGGCGGCTCACCCGAGCTCTGTTCGTCTTCCTGCTTGTCGTCGCACCGGCGACCTCGGCTCTGGCCAAGTCGTTCTGGATGAGCGAGGCGGATGTCGAAATCGTCGTCAACGACGACGGCTCTCTCTCGATTATCGAGAGCCTGACCTATGACTTCGATGGAGACTTCTCGGGGGCGTACCGGGATATCCCGCTCCGCCCGGGCGAGGCGATCACTGGCGTGACCGTGAGTGACGAGTCGGTCACTTATGAGCCTGGTGGCTGCACAGAGTTGGGGTGTTTCTCTAGCCCGGGCACCTACGGGGTGGAGGAGCAAAGCGACCTGGTACGCATCGTGTGGCACCACTCGTCGTCCAACGAGCAGAGGACATTTGAGATCAGCTACGTCATGACGGGTGTGGCCGTCGCCTACGACGACGTGGTGGATGTGAATGTGCAGGTCTGGGGTGACCAATGGGCGGTGGGCTTGGAGCATCTCGAGGCGAGCGCGATCGTGCGGGCCGGCGCCGAGCCAGGTGATTTCCTCGTGTTCGGGCATCCATACGGTGTGGACGGGGAGACGTCCTTGGGACCCGAGGAGGTCACGCCCTCCCTGGTGGCGAACAACGTTCCGGCCTATCAATGGGTGGAGCTTCGAACCGTCTTCCCGCGGACCCTGCTCGCATCCGCCGACGGGGCCACGGTCGTCCCCGGCGACGGGCTGGAGGCAATCCTCGCCGAGGAGGAGGCATTCGCAGAGGAAGCCTCTGACGCGACGACCGCGGCAAGGACCGGACTGATCTGGGGCTCAGTTTTCGCGGTGGCTCTATCCGCAGGTCTGGGCAGCCTGGTCTATCTCCGGTACGGCAAGGAGCCGGCCGTTGACTACGACCGGGAATACGAGCAGGAGCCTCCGACCGATCTGAAGCCCGCCGAGGTGGGTGCCCTTCTCACCCAGGGGGCGGTGAGCGAGAAGGAGTTCACCGCCACGATGTTCGACCTGATTCGACAAGGGGCGATCAAGGCGACGCCGTCCCAGGTCGAGCGCAGCACCTGGGGTGGGCTGCGCGACGAGACGATCACCGATCTGGTTCTCGAGCTGACCGACAAGGACACCGGCTACCGGGACTACGAGCAGTCGGTTCTGAGCGTCGTCGGAAGGGTCCTCGACGAGGGCCCTCGACCACTGCACGAATTCCGGGAGGCGATCCGCGAGGACGCCTCCGAGAATGCCTCGAGCTATCAGAGCTTCCGGGGCAAGGTCTTGTCCGCGATCAAACGAGCCGGTCTCCTCGACGAGAGGGGTAACGGTGTCGCCTGGTTTGTCGCTATCGCAGTCGGGTTGGCGGTATTCGGCGCCATCGTCTTCCTACCCGACATCCTCGAGCGACGGCCCGGCGGGCAAACGATGGCCATCTTCATCGTGATAGGGATGGTGCTCGGGGCGCTCGCCCTCTACATCTTCCTCATGTTCCGCCGGATCCGGGTGCGGCGGTCTAAAGAGGGGGCGTTGGAGGCAGAGCGATGGGACGCCTTCCGTCGCTACCTCACCGATTTCTCGAGGCTGAAGGAGGCACCGCCGATCTCGCTGGAGCTGTGGGACAGATTCCTCATCTATGCCATCGTGTTCGGGGTGGCAGAGGAGGTGCTGCAACAGGCCCGTCTCCATGCGCCGCCGGAACTGGAACAGACCTCCTCGATCTATTGGTTCGGTACCTACGGGTACTCGGGTGGCCACACCGAGAACGCCTTCGCCGGTCTCAACTCCGCCCTCACCGGTGCCTTCTCGCCTCCCGCTTCCAGCGGTGGCGGCGGTGGGTTCTCCGGCGGGGGAGGCGGCGGCGGAGGTGGCGGCGGCGGAGGTGGCGGCGGGGCCTGGTAGCGGGGATCGACCGGCAAAACGTCCATCCGGTTTAGCGTGTTCGCAAGGATGAGATCGCTGTTTGCCCTGGTCACATTGGCCCTCGGCATGGCCGCTGGCCTCCCGGTGCACGCCGTCGAGGAGGAATTTCCGACCTACACCGGCGACGAGTTCAAGGCGATGTACGACTACGCAGTGGCCAAGACCCTGCCCAATCTGGCGCCTCCATCGGTTCGTCTTCCCATCACCGGGGACGCCACGTTGGACATACGGATATGGGATATCGCCACGACTCGTGGCTACGTGCTGCGGCCGGTCGCCGGTCCGGACCTAGGCAGCGCCGACGGTGTGCCGATGCAACCGCAAGCGGCGGCAGCCTGGCTCGAGCTGAAAGAGGCGGCACGAGCGGCAGGCCACGGATTCGTCGTCTCCTCCGCATACCGGTCGCCGGAGAGCCAACGAACCCAGTTCAACTCGAAGCTGCGGGGCACCACCGACGAGGAAATCGACGCCGCCCTCACCTGGTACTCGATCCCCGGGACCTCGAAGCACCACAGCGGGTACGCCCTCGATTTTCGACACGCGGACGGGACATTCGGGGAGTTCAGGGACACGCCCGACTACGCCTGGCTGGCGGCCGACAACTTCTACAACGCCAAGAGGTTTGGCTTCATCCCTTCCTACCCCGACGACGTCACCGCCCAGGGCCCCAACCCCGAGCCCTGGGAGTTCGTATGGGTGGGAGTGGACCTGATCGAATGCGGAATGCCATGTGTCGACGCCGTGACGGGCCCAAAGGCGCGCCATCCCGAAGGCGTGACGCCCGCCGACTTCGGTCTCGATCGGAACGCCCGGCGCAAGCATTGGCGACGACCGCCCCTTATCGGGTGAGCAGATAGAACGCCGAGAACTTGTTCGAGATGCTCTCCAGCGGCTGAAAGGACCCGAAGCCCGCCTCTCCGGCCATCGCCTCCGCTCTCTCCCGACCCCAGGCTGCCCCGAGACCTGCACCACCCTGTGCAAGTGACTGGGTCATGCAATGCAGGGCGGAAACGCCGTACAGCATCGCACTCCTCGCATCGAGGTTGTCCTCGAGCTTCGAGCCGGTGTTGGGCTCCATCATCAGGTAGACACCATCGTCGGCCAGCGTCTCGCGGATCCGGCGCATACCGGCCAGCGGATCGGGGAGGTCGTGGATCACGTCGAAGGTGGTGACCAGCCGAAATCGCGGATCGGTGGGGATTTCGCTCACGTCGAGGTCGGCGAACTCGAGATTGGACAGGCCGCTCGCTCGACTTCGGGCGATCTCCACAGAATCCGTTGAGACGTCGAACCCTGCCACTTGGGTGTTGGGGAAGGCCCGTGCCATCAGGATCGCCGCCGTGCCAGAGCCGCATCCAACGTCGGCGACCCGAGTGCCGCCCGCCTCCAGGACCGGGACCAGGCCGGGAACCGCTGGGAGCCATCGATTGATGAGGAAGACCGTCTGGGAGGGTGTGTTGGAACGGTCGATGCCCCGGATCGCCATCTCGCCGAAGGCCTCGAAAGGCACGCCTCCGCCCTGCCTGGTGGCAGTGGCGACCTGATCGACCTGGCTCAGGATGGCGGGGAGCAAGTCGAAGAACCCGCCCATGAAGTAGGGGCTCGACTCGTCAGCGATGAAGAGGGCGTGTTCAGCCGGAAGATCGAATCTGCGAGAGCCCGCGTCGTACTCGACCACTCCGGCGGCAGCCAGACCCGAGAGGATCTCTTCCACGTATCGTCTCTCGAGACCTGCGCCCCTTGCCAGATCCTCAGCGGTGCCGCCACCCACCTCCCCGAGATGCCGGGACAGACCACTACGGTCGGCGACGGCGAGCAATCCAATGGTGGTCGCCCCCGAGGCGAGATCGACGAAATGGTCCAGAAAACCGTCGATTCTGGCCCGATCCACGAGCGCTCAGGCTCCGAGCTTGGTGATCATCGCCCAGATGACGACTGCGAGGATGACGAAGTCCCAGACCGTCCCCCGACGCCACGACTTGAGCGCTGCTCCCACGTCGGACCCCGTGCTCGTCGCCTCCGCCAGGCGCTCGCTGTTTCGCTTGCCGACCGTGGCACCGATGATCGCGCTGATCAGGAAAGCTCCCAGACCGATGAGGACGAAGGCATCGCTCCAGCCAAAAGCCTCCGACGTGAGCACCAGGCCAATTCCGGAGAGCAGGACGAGACCGCTTGCCGGCCCGAAGAACCGGTCCTCGATCTTTTTCAGCCGCTGGAGCGCCGGTCCTGCTGCCGCTGGCTCCATCGTTGCCAAGGCCGAATACGTGTAGAAGGCGTACACGCCGCCCCCGAGCCAGCCGGCCACTCCCACGATATGGAGGAACAAGAGGCCATCTCGCATGGATCTCGACCCTACCCGGGACTCTGATCGCCGGCCACGACCCGGCCCGCCTTGATCGTCTTCCACGCCAGGTTGGTCCCGGGCCGGTATGGGATGTGCACCGGAGAGGGGGCGTCGAGCACCACTAGATCGCCGGCGGACCCGGTCGTGATCGCACCGTGCCCTTCCATGCCCAGGGCGAGCGCCCCGCCCCTGGTGGCGGCATGGATCGCCTGCTCGGTGGTGAGCCCCATCTGCACTACGGCGAGGCTGATCACCGTGCCCGTCGACTCGAAGTAAGAGGTCCCCGGGTTGCAGTCGGTGGCCAGGGCGACTGACACGCCGTGTTGGATCAGCATGGGACCGGGTGCCTGGGGGGAGCGCATCATGTAGGAGGCACCAGGGACCAGGACCGCGACGACGCCCGCGTCGGCGAGGGCGATGGCGTCGCCCTCTGTGATGTGATCGAGATGATCGGCACTGACGGCCCCGATCTCGGCCGCCAGCGCTGCTCCGCCGCAATGTGCCAGTTGCTCGGCGTGAACACGCGCTCCCAGGCCGTGGCCTTTGGCAGCGACGAAGATGCGTCTTGCCTCGTCGACTGAGAAGGCGCCCTCCTCGACGAAGACGTCGCAGTAGTCGGCAAGCGGGGCGGCGGCGGGCAGCATCTCGTCGATCAGGAGGTCGACATAGCCCCCCCGGTCGTCTCGGAACTCGGGCGGCACAAAGTGAGCCCCCAGAAATGTGGTCCTGACGGTTATCGGGAGCTCGTTTCCGATCCTCGTGGCGACCCGAAGAAGGCGCAGCTCGGTTTCGAGGTCCAGGCCGTATCCGGACTTGATCTCAACAGTCGTTGTCCCTGCGGCGATCATCCTCCTGACTCTGATCGCTGCCGATACGAAGAGGTCGTCCTCCGATGCATCGCGGGTTGCCGCCACGGTCGACAGGATTCCTCCACCGCTTTTCGCCACGTCGGCATAGCTGGCGCCCGCCATCTTCATCGAGAACTCGCCTGCCCGGTCCCCGGCGAAAACGAGGTGAGTGTGGCTGTCGACGAATCCGGGAAGGACGGCTCGTCCCTCACACTCGACCCTCGGGGAGGGGCCCTGGTCTGGGGCGTCGGAGCCGGGTCCGGCATAGACGACCGATCCATCCTCGACTTTGACTACCGCGTCGACCATCGCCTCGCCTTCGTTGGTCGTGAGATGCCCGATCCCGGTGACGAAGAGATCGCTCACCTGTTGGCTGCCGCAGCAACCGATCCATCGGCAATGAGGGCGGCCACCAGCTCGATCTCATCGGTCAATGACCGATCCTCGGCCAGGGGTGGGACGTGGGCGCGGACCAGACCCACCATGGCTGCCGTCCCGGGAGCGGGAAGGAGAGGGCTGCGGTATTCGATGCCCTGGGCGGCGCAGAGCATCTCGATGGCCACCACTTTTCGCGCATTGCCCAGGATCTGGTTCAACTTCAAGCCCGCTCCCCACCCCATCGACACGTGATCCTCCTGGTTGCCCGAAGTGGGGATTGTGTCGACCGAGGCGGGATGAGCCAAGACCTTGTTCTCGGCGACCAACGCGGCTTGGACGTATTGGCCGATCATGTACCCAGATTGCACGCCCGGATTACTGGCGAGAAAGGCGGGGAGACCGCGGGATCGCGCCGGGTCGAGGAGGCGATCGGTGCGCCGCTCCGAGATAGAGGCGAGCTCGGAAACGGCGATGGCTGCGAAATCGAGCACGAAGGCGAGCGGCTGCCCATGGAAGTTTCCACCTGACACCACCTCACCTGTCTCCGGGAAGACAATCGGGTTGTCGACGACTGATTCCATCTCACGGGAGAGCACGGCCTCCGTGTGGTCCAGCGTGTCGGCAACCGCCCCGTGGACCTGGGGGGCGCAGCGAAGGGAATAGGCGTCTTGCACGGCATGGTCGAAATCGTGTTCGTGACTGGCCCCGATGGGGCTGCCGTGGATCAGAGAGGCGATGCGCCGGGCGGAGGCGATCTGGCCGGGATGCGGCCGCAGGAGATGCACGTCCTCTCGGAAGGGCCGGGCACTTCCCATCATCGCCTCGATGGTCATGGCACAGGCAGCGTCCGCTGCGATCAAGAGCTGGTGTGCCTCGTGGAGTGAAAGGACGCCCATGGCCGTCATGCCCTCGGTCCCGTTGAGCAGGGAAAGACCTTCCTTCGCCTGCAGGGCCAGCGGGGCCATGCCGGCGTCCGACGCATGGACGATGGCTCCGTCGACCTTGACCCGCCCCTCGCCGATCAGTGGCAGTGCCATGTGGGCGAAGGGGGCGAGATCCCCCGACGCCCCTACCGACCCTTGCGAGGGGATGACGGGGAGGATGTCCCGGTCCAGCATCTCGAGGAGACGCTCCACCACGACGGGCCGCACACCGGAGTGACCCTGCGCCAGGGTTCTCGCCCGGAGCAGGAGAATGGCCCGGACCAGGGCATCGGGCAGAGGCGGCCCGACCCCGGAGGCGTGCGATCGGATCAGGTTGTACTGGAGGGTCTTTGCCTCGTCACTATCTATGCGGGTGGAAGCGAGAGCGCCGAAGCCGGTCGTGATCCCGTAGACGACGTCTCCCGACTCGACCGCTGCGTCGACCACGGCGCGCGCAGGTTCCATTCGGTTTGCGAGATCAGGCCCCGGTATAGCCCGGGCCCGGCGATGGGCGACCTCCACCACTTGGCTTGGGGTGAGTGGACCGCCATCGACGACAACCTCCGTCACGACGAGGACGGTACCGGGTTGATTCCCGACAAGACGGGCGAGGCCGATACCGTGCCGGGCACATGATGACTGACCTCACCCCCCTCCTGGGCGAGCCAGGCGCCTCGGTTGCGGTGATCGGGGCCACGGACCATCCCACCAAGTACGGCGGGATCATCTACCGGGACCTCAAACGGCGAGGGATTCGTGTCCTGGCCGTCAACCCCTATCGGGAGACGGTGGACGGCGATCCCTGTTGGAAGACTGTTCTCGACCTTCCGGAGACGCCGACCATCGCCGATTTCGTCATTCCGGCCCGTCGCGGGCTCGACGTTGTCGACGAGTGCGAGCAGGCGGGCATCCTCAACATCTGGCTCCAACCCGGGGCGGAATCCCCGGAGTTGATGGGAAAGCTGGACGCAGGCCCCTTCAACTGGCTCGCCCACGCCTGCATCATGGTCCGAGCCGCCATAGCGGGGTAGCAACTGGCGTCAGATCCGCCCGTTGAACAGCTCTCGAGCGATGATGTTGCGCTGGATCTCGGAGGTGCCTTCGTAGATGCGAGGTGCCCGGACTTCCAAATAGAGATGGGCAAGGGTGGTGTCGGCCTCGAGACCTCGTGCCCCGAGAACCTGGATCGCAGTGTCGACGGCGCGCTGGGCTGTCTCCGTGGCGTGGAGTTTGGCCATCGCCGCCTTGCCTGTGAGCGTCTCGGTGTCGCCGGCGTCGTGGGCGGCCGCCGCCGAGTACACAAGCAACTCGGCCGCCTCGATGTCGAGACGCACATCGGCCAGCTGATGCGAGACCCCCTGGAAATCGGAGATCGGGGTACCGAACGCAGTGCGGGTCATGGCATGACCGGTTGCGATGCGCAGCGCCGCCTCCGCCATTCCGAGGGCAAAGGCGCCAACACTCGGGCGGAAGAGATCCAGCGTCTGCATGGCGACTCTGAACCCGTGATCGATCTCGCCGAGGACGTTCGATTTCGGCACATATACATCGTCCAGGTGGATCCGCCCCAGGGGATGTGGGGAGAGCATCGTGATCCTCTCCCCTCTCACACCATCCGTTTCGCTGCCGACGACAAACGCCGTGATCCCGCGGGATCCAGCGCCGAGAGTGGTCCGGGCGAACAGCGTGTAGATGTCGGCGTCGGGTGCGTTGGAGATGTATGCCTTCTCACCGCTGATCCGGAAGCCATCCCCGTCTGACTCGGCGATGGTGGAAAGCGCCGCGGCGTCCGACCCCGCCCCCGGCTCGGTCAAGGCGAAGGCGGCGACTGTCTCGCCGCTCCGAACGCCCGGCATCAGCTGATCCCTCAGATTCGGGGCTCCGGAGAGATGAATAGGGATTGCCCCGAGACCCTGTACGGCGAATGCCGTCTCGGCTTCCGTGGAAACGCGAGCAAGCCCTTGGCGTATGGAGCAGAGATCGGTGGCAGTGACCGTTTCGTCGGAGAAGAGTCGGTCGAAGAGCCCGTGGTCGGCCAGGGCCTCGAGCAGCGGGCGGTTGACCGCTCCCGGTGCGCCGGTCTCGGCCACTTCGATCAGGGCATGGCCGAGCCGCTCACATTCCTCGACGAGGGGCCTGGTCATGCGCCCAGTATGAGCGTTGGCACTGCCAGGTGTGTCGTTTGTCGCTCCAATTTGCCCACCCTCCTGAGTGGACCGCTGACATAATCATCTGACCTGCGAGAGAAGGGGACGAGCCATGGCCGCAATGCCCTCTGGTGTGCGCAACTTGTTCCGTGCCGCACTGGTGATATTCGTCATCACCGTCGTAATCGGGATCCTCAACGGGACGGATGTCTGGGAGCCGCCTCGTAACACCCTGCTCACCCATGTTCACGCCGGGACACTGGGGTGGTTGACCCTCTCCATCTTCGGGGGGGCGATCTGGATGTTCGGCTCGCCCGAGGATCGATCGAGCAACGCGGTGGCCAATTTCTCCATCGTCGCGCTGAGCCTCTACGTCCTCGCTTTCTGGTCGGTGGACCTGACCACCTCGAGCGTTCAACGACCTATTGGCGGGGTCCTGGCCTTCATCGCCATCGCCTGGATGTTCGTCTGGGTGCTCCGGGCGCATCGCGGGACGACGTGGAACGTCGCCCAGTACGGGATGGCACTATCTCTGTTCTTCCTCGTGATCGGCGCCGTGCTCGGGATCGCTCTCGGTCTGCAGCTGGCCGAGGTGGAGATCGTCCCCCCGGAGAATGCCGAACAGCTAGGTGGCGCCCACCCGGCCGCCATGGTGGTCGGCTACATCATCCTGGCCGGCACTGCCTTGATCGAGTGGTTGTTGCGACGCGACGACACCCCTTCGCTGTCCATCTCGAAGGCGGGCCTGGTCCAGATGAGCCTGATCTTTCTGGCCGGCGTTTTTGCGATGTTGGGCGTCCTCCTCGACAACTTGGCGATGCTCCAGGCCAACGTGCCCCTGGAGGTGATCGGGCTCGTCATCCTGGTCTGGCGGCTGCGCTCCTATCTGGCCCCGCCCCAGTGGCGTGGCCCGGTCCCCGGCATCATGGCCCGAACCGCGGTGCTCGGTCTCATTCTCGGAATAGCTCTTTTCGCCTATGTCGTATCGCTGTTCGTGTCGGGAGCCGAGTTCGAGGAGATCGGGCCCTGGTTGTTGGCTGTCGACCACATCAATTTCATCATGGTCATGACCAATCTGATCTTCGCCATGATGGCCACCGGCTCGGTGGTGGCCGAAACGGCCAATCGTTTCATCTACTGGGGGGTCAACACCGGGGTGCTCGGCTTCGCAGTCGGCCTGGCCACCGAGAACGCGACGTTGAAGCGGATCTTCACCCCGATCCTCGGTCTCTCCCTCCTCTACGGGATCTACACCTATCTCACCGCCAAGGAGGCCCGGCCGGTGGTGACCGAGGAGGTTGGCGTCTAGGCGCACCTCTGTGAGCCCATTTCGCGCCTCTGCAGGCTTCACCGAGAGCTGGGACCACTTCCGTTTCGAGGTGACAGACGGCGTGGGGACGGTCACGTTCGATCGCCCTGACAAGCTCAATGCGCTCACCTTCGACGTCTATGCAGATCTGAGGGACCTGGTTGGGGAGATGGAACATCGCGAGGACGTTCGCGTTCTGGTCCTCACCGGCACCGGGCGAGGCTTCTGCTCCGGTGGCGATGTGGACGAGATCATCGCCCCCTTGCTCGAGACGGATTCCAGGGGCCTTCTCGAGTTCACCCGGATGACCGGTGCCGTGGTGGAGAGGATCCGCCGGGTTCCGATCCCGGTGATAGCAGCGGTCAACGGGGTTGCGGCCGGCGCCGGGGCAGTCATCGCCCTTGCCGCCGATCTCAGAATCCTGGCCGAGTCGGCGTCATTCAGCTTTCTCTTCACCAGGGTGGGTCTGGCCGGAGCTGATATGGGCTCTGCGTATCTGTTGCCTCGTGTCGTCGGGTTGGGGCGCGCCACCGAGCTGTTGCTCCTGGGTGAAAGCGTCGACGCCGAGCGAGCAGTCGCCATCGGGTTGGCGACCAAGGTGGTTGCCGACGCCGCCCTGTTGGGGTCTGCGGGTGATCTGGCCAGGAGCCTCGCATCGGGACCTGCGCTGGCCTACGGCGCCACCAAGGTCCTCATCGGTCGTGAGCTGGACATGGATCTCGGCTCCGCCATCGAGCTAGAGGCGTTCACGCAAGCATTGCTGATGACCACGGAGGACCATGCCGAGTTCTACCGGGCCTTCACTGGCAAGCGGCCGCCGGAGTGGACGGGTCGATGAGCGGGCATCAGTTCTTGAATCCAGTGGGTCTCGCTCCGGCACGAGGCTTCTCCCACGGTGCGTTGCCGGGCGAAGGCAGAACCCTCTATATCGCCGGCCAGACCGGTCATCACGAGGACATGACGCTGGATGACGGCCTCGTCGAACAGTTCGCCCGCGCCTGCCAATCGGTGGCCATGGTCATCACAGCAGCCGGAGGAGATGCGACTGATCTGGTCTCGATGACGATCTTCACCACCGATGTTCCGGGATACCGCGAGAGCTTGGGCCCGATCGGGGAGGCTTATCGCCAGGTGTTCGGCAGGCATTTCCCGCCGATGGCCCTGATCGGGGTGGCCGAGCTGTTCGACCCAAAGGCCAAGGTGGAGTTGGTCTGTACCGCAGTGGTCTAAAGGGTCGCCATCACATCCAGCAGTCGGTCGACGTCTTCCGCGTCCTGATAGACGCCGAACCCGACGCGGAGCCGGTCGCCCCGGAAATCGGTGATAACTCCCCTCTCGTGCAGCTGTTGGTAGATGTCGCCGGCACGGTCGGATCGGAAGCTGAGGAAATTGCCGCGCTGAGCAGTCTCGCCGACGAACAAGTCGCCGAGAGCAGGCGCGCCGGCGAGAAATCTGTCCTGAAGCGAGATGACATGTTCGTGGATGTGGGACGGTGTGGCCCCTTCGGACTCGAGCCAGCCGAGCACAGCCCGCATTCGATAGACCCCGGACGGGTCGAAGGTGGCGCCGGAGAACCGTGAACCGTCGCCGCCGTAGGCGATCGTCTGGCTGACACCTGATTCGAGCTGGCCAAATCCGGCGTACCAGCCGGTATCGAGCGGGCGGGGCCCATAGCCGGGAGGACAGTGGAGAAAGCAGACACCCTCGCCGGACATGGCGTACTTGTAGCCGCCGGCAAGGAAGAACACCCGGTCCTGGATGGCGCCCAAGTTCATGGGCCGAGCCATGAAGGCGTGGTACCCGTCGATGACGATGAAGGTCCGGTTCTCCGGCACCGAAGAGACGATGTGGTCGAGGTCGGGGAGCGCGTACCCGGAGTCGTAGAAGACCTGGCTCAGATAGATCAAGTCGTGAACCCCGGCTCTCGCCTCCCGGGTGAAACGCTCGCCGAATGTGTCGAATGGCTCGGTGGGAATCCGGTCCACGATGGCTAACCCGGCCTCCTCCCACCGCCGGGATTGGCGGGTGAAGGAGTGGAACTCGGCGTCGGTGGAAAGGACGCGGACCGGTGGCTCCAGACATGAGAAGATCCTGAGGAGAAACGAATGAGTGTTGGGGCCGAAGGTGATGCTCGCCGGGTAAGCGAGACCCAGCACGTCGGCTACCCGCGTGCGAGCGTCGGGGATCACCTCCCCGAATATGTGGTCCCATTTGTCGTCCATCATCTCGGATGCATCGAGCCAGGCGCGCTGATGCGCCTCGAACGACACATCGGGCCAAGGGTGATGGGAATGCGCCGCGAAGTGGAGGCGATCCGGCTCTGCCCCGAGGAATCGGGAGAAGTGAGCCTTGAGGTTCATCCTTCGTACTTGAACCGCATCGATTCCACGATGCCCGCGGGCAGCGGGGGTCGGTCGGCCCTCGGGATGAGGAACGTGGAGAGGTTGTACAGGTCGCCGAAGATCCGGCTCCGTTCCGCCGACTTTTCCAGATACTTCGCTCCGGCAGAGCCACCGGTCCCGATCCGCCGTCCGATCATTCGCAACACCATCTGCGCATGGCGGTAGCGCCAGGTGGTGAACCCTTCGTCGATGTCCATCAGCAGCTCTAGGAGCCGGAATGCTCCTTGCAGAGCGGGCTGGTCCCGGTACAGGGTGATGAAGAGTGCCGCCTGAAAGGCTCGGTGGGAGAGACGGCGCTTTCCGGCGGCCTGTTGCTCTGCGTGCTTGTCCGGATCGAACAGGGCCTCGTACTGCTCCATCGTCGTATCGAAATCCTTGAGCTGTGCTGTCTTCTCCTCGGCGGTCAATCTCGGGTTGGATTCGACCACGTCCCGGTCGGCCTCCAACCGCTCCTTCACGGCTTTCTGGAAGGCCTCCCAGAACGAGAAGTCCTTGTGATCGAGGAACGGGGTTCGCTCCAGCCACCGCTCGACCAGGTCGAACATCGAAGGCTCCTGCTCGCTGGCCGCCACCGATCCCATATCGTCCGGGTTGAAGCGCGAGGTGTATGGGGCGCCACCCAGCTTCATTCTGTCTTCGGGGCGAAGCCCGAGCTTGTTCTCCACCAATCTGAACTGGGCCGATTGGAACCCTGAAGCGGGGAAGAGATAGTCGCGGAAATCGAGGAAATCGAGAGGGGTCATCGTCTCAAGGACCGAGACCTGCTGGACCAGCAGCTTCTGGATCTCGGTGATGCGTCGCAGCAGTGAGATGACGGTGCCCATGTCTGCGTCGTCGACGATGGTCTGGCCGAAGATGCGACGCACCTCGTCCATCTCCCAGAGGATCTGCTTGAACCAGAGCTCGTAGGCCTGATGGACCACGATGAAGAGCATCTCGTCGTGCACGGTTTCACCCGCCTTGGTGCTCTCCAGCTCCTGGGCCTCGAGGAGTTTGTCCAGTCTCAGGTAGCTGCCGTAATAGAGATCCGGCTCCATGAGCGCGACGCTACCTGGTGTACCTATCCGCACCACTCCTCCGATCGCTCCCAGAGCTCCCTGGCCAGGTCGTCGTCCTGGGCTTGGGACGAGGGGGGAAGGCGAGTTCGCCGTTGGTAGTACTGCCCACTCTCCGAGGCCACATCCTCCGAGGTGGCGCACCAAAGCACCGTGTCTGCGCCCTGTTCGGGGCTGACCATGCTCGGGGCCGAGAGAACGCGGATCGGACCCGGTATCAGCCGGGTGCGAACCAGGCCGGGGTGGACGGCGTAGGCGCGAATCCCGGGGCGGCGGCGGGCGAGCTCTCTGGTGAACAGGACATTGGCCAGCTTGGATGTCGCGTACTCGGCAAGACCGATGAATGCGGTCGGGTGGCGAACCCGGGCGAAATCGATGCCATCTGCCCGGAAGTGCATGGCGCTGGCCAGGGCGACAACGCGGCTTCCCGAGCCCAGGTTGGGAAACAGCTCGCGGGTCAGGAGGAAATGGCCCAGATGGTTGATGCCGAAATGGACCTCGAAGCCATCCTCGGTGAGGCCGCGGCGATTGACTCCGATACCGGCGTTGTTGACCAGGATGTCGAGGTTCCGACGTGTGTCGGCGAAGCTCTGCGAAGCGGTCCGTACCGAGGTCATCGAGGAGAGATCGAGTTCGAGGTACTCGGCGCTGCCCCCAAACGCTGCGATCTCATCCAGGACCGGTTGGGCTCGCTCCGCCGAGCGACTGGCCACGATCACATGCACACCCTCACCGGCCAACCCGATCGCCGTGGCTCGGCCGATCCCCGAATTGGCACCGGTGACAAGTGCGATCGGCATTGGGGCAAGGTAGCGACAGACCACTAGCGGTGCCCGCGGGCCATCTCCGGGCCGCGCTTAGCCTGTCCCGGTGCACATCACGGCCGACAAATTGGTCGACACTCTGAGCGACCGGGGCTATCGGATCACCAATGCCCGACGTGCAGTCTGCGAAGTCGTGGCGGCGGCTCACGACGAGCATTTGAGCGCGGCCGACATCTACGACCGAGCCCGAGCCAAGAGCGGGACGCGGCTCGACCGGTCCACCGTGTATCGGACCCTGGAAGCGCTCGAGGCTTCCGGGTTGCTCGCTCACTCGCACATGGGTCACGGGCCATCTGTGTATCACCTGGCCGAAGATGCCGGTCATCAGCATTTGATCTGTCGCCGTTGCGGGACGACCACCACCCTTCCCCGGGAGGAGAGTGAGAACCTGGCCGCCGCCATCAGAGTGGCCACCGGATTCGTCGCCGACCTGAATCATTTCGCCCTATCCGGGCTCTGCGCCGACTGCGCCTCCGGGAACACGATCTAGGCCACTCCGCTATTCTTGTTGCGACAAGGTCGCAAGAGAGGCAACAGGTCTTGCACATCCCGGACGGATTTCTCAATGGCGCCACTTCGGCGGGCACCGCGGTCATGGCCGCGGGCGGCCTCGGTTATTCCATCAAACGGGCGGGTGCGTATCTCCAGGAGAGCCGCATCGCCCTGACCGGCCTGGTCGCTGCCTTCATCTTCGCCCTTCAGATGATCAACTTCCCTGTTGCGGCGGGCACGTCGGGGCATCTTCTGGGCGGGGCCCTAGCCGTGATCCTGGTCGGTCCGTGGCTGGGCATCACCGCGATGAGTGTCGTGGTGATCATCCAAGCGCTTGTGATCGCCGACGGCGGTGTATCAGCCCTGGGCGCCAACCTGCTCAACATGGCCTTGGTGGCCGGGTTGGTCGGCTGGGTTGTCTTCCGGGTGATGGAGAAGACTCTCCCCAAGTCATGGACCACTGTCCTGGTATCCACTTTCACCGCCGCCCTGGCCTCGGTTGTCGCCTCTTCTCTCGCGTTCGTCATCGAGTACGCCGTAGGGGGCCGGGGCAATGTCGACATTGCGACGGTGCTCGCGGCGATGGCCGGTGTCCATTTCCTAATCGGTGTCGGTGAGGGCCTCATCTCGGCGGCGACCGTGGGCGCCGTGGCCGCCACTCGGCCCGAGTTGATCGCCGGTGTCGAGGACCTCGATCTCCTCCACAAAGAGAAGAAGCCGGTCCGCGCCGGGGCCTGGGGCTTTGCCGCGGCCGGTCTGGTGGTAGCCGCTCTCCTGGTATTAGTCGTCGCGCCTCTGGCTTCCAGCGAGCCTGACGGCCTGGAGCGAGTCGCCATCGACCAGGGATTCATCGACTCGGCCGAGGATCACCCGTTGGCAGACTCACCATTGGCCGACTACGAGGTCTCGGGAATCGAGGACGAGGCGACCGGGACCCGTCTCTCCGGTCTGATGGGCGTGCTGATCACCTTTGGTGTGGGCGCCGCCATCGTCGGCGCGTTCGTGGTGATCAGAAGGAAGAGCGCGACCCGGGTCTGAGCGAGACGCATCACGATCACGTGCTGTACCGGCACGGGACCACACCGGTTCACCAACTGCCGGCACAGGTGAAGGTCGTGGCGCTTCTGGTATTCGTCCTGGCTGTGGTTGTGCTCCCGCCCGAGGCGTTCTGGGCCTACTTCTTGGCCGGGTGCCTGCTCGTCGGGGTGATGATCCTCGCCGAGCTTCCTGCGGGCTTCGTGGCCCGAAGGCTGCTGGTGGAGGTCCCAATCCTGATCTTCGCCCTGATGCTCCCTTTCTTTGGGCGGGGTGAGACCACCGAGGTCCTCGGGCTCACCCTCTCGGTCGAGGGCCTGTGGGGCGCGTGGACGATCATGGCTAAGGCAACTCTTGGCCTCGGCGCATCGATCATCGTCTCTGCGACCACGACCGTCCCCGACTTGCTCCGTGGGCTGGACCGCATCCGGGTGCCCCGGGTGATCACCGCGATCGCTGGATTCATGGTGCGCTACCTGGACATCGTCGCCGGCGAATTCTCCCGGCGAAGGTTGGCGATGGTCGCCCGGGGATACGAGCCCCGATGGTTCTGGCAGAGCGGGCCTCTGGCTCAGTCGGCCGGATCGCTCTTCATCCGATCGTTCGAGCGGGGCGAGCGTGTCCACCAGGCGATGGTGGCGAGGGGATTCGCCGGGAGGATGCCGGTGTTCGGTGATCGACCTGCCACCACTCGGGAATGGTGGATCGGTCTTGCGGTGCCGCTGGTGGCTGTCCTTCTGGCCCTTCTATCCGTGACGGTGCTGGGATGAGCGAGCCGTCCCTCGAGATCATCGATCTGAGCTTCGCCTATCCAGACGGCCGTCAGGCTCTCCGCAATGTCGATCTGCATGTTCACCACGGCGAGCGCGTGGCTCTTCTCGGACCGAACGGGGCAGGCAAGACCACTCTTCTTCTCCATCTCAACGGGATTCTCCGACCGGCCTCCGGAGAGGTGCGCGTGGCCGGTCTCGTCGTCTCCGACGATTCGGTCCTCGAGATCAGGCGAAGAGTCGGTCTGGTGTTCCAGGACCCCGACGACCAGTTGTTCATGCCAACGGTGGGTCAGGACGTCGCCTTTGGCCCGGCCAACTTCGGCTTAGACGGCGAGGAACTCGAAGCACGGGTGGCAGAAGCCCTGGGAGCGGTCTCGATGCTGGGGGCAAGGGAACGGGCCCCCCATCACCTCAGCTACGGGGAGAGGCGGCGGGTGGCCATCGCCACCGTGCTGGCGGTGCGTCCCGAGATCCTGGTCCTCGACGAGCCGACGTCGAACCTCGACCCGGCCTCACGTCGCGAGCTCATCGATGTGCTCCGTCGACTGCCCATCACCCAGCTCGTGGTCACCCACGACCTCCCATTCGCTCTGGAGTTGTGCCCCCGCGCCGTGGTCTTGGACGAAGGGCTGGTCGTGGCGGGGGACACCACGGTCGAGATCCTCACCGACGAGTTGTTGATGAAAGCCCATCGTCTGGAGCTGCCCTATCGGTTCGATCCGAGAGAGCAGGCATCCTCCTGACGCCCTGTAACTTCAATATGTGACCAGGCGCTGGCCGGACCGCCTCAACATCGACGACCACCTGTTGCGGCAGCGATTGGCGGAGGGGCACGGCGACCGGGTGGCGCTCCGTCTCGACGATCGGGATGTGACGTATGCAGAGGTGGATCGGGCGGCCTCCGGATTCGCCTCCCTGCTCCGAGACGACGGCGTCGAAGCCGGCGACCGTGTGCTGCTCGTCATGTCGGACGGGCTCCAATACGTCGCTGCGCTGTTCGGCGTGCTCCGTCTCGGAGCGGTCGGCCTGCTGCTCAACCCGGGGCTGACTTCTGGTGACCTGGGAGCGATCGCCGGACTCGCCAAGGCAACAGGAGCGGTCGTCCATGAGAGTCATCGCGAACATCTCGAGGCGGCTGTCGAACCCGCCGGGATCCCCATGCCTGCACTCGTCGTGGTCGACAGTGACCTGCATCTCCCCGACGTCGATATCCCCACTTTCGATACCACCGCTCTCGATCCCGCCCTGTGGATCTTTTCCGGTGGCACCACCGGTATCCCCAAGGCGGTGGTGCAGACCCATCGCTCCTTCGCCAACACCACGGAGTTGTACGGCAAGGGAATTCTCGGGTTGACCCCAGACGACGTCACCATCGCCGTCCCCAAGCTCTATTTCGGGTACGCCATGGGGTCCAATCTCTTCTTCCCGTTCTCGGCTGGCGCGTCGGCGGTGCTGTTCGAGGATCAATCGACGCCTGACGCACTCTTCGAGCGTATCGAGCGACACCGGGCCACTGTGTTGGTCAGTGTGCCCTCCGCCATCAACCAGATGCTGGCCCACCACCCTGATTTCGCCAACCGGGACATGTCGTCGCTTCGGGTCGCGACATCGGCCGGTGAGGCCCTCCCCGACACGCTCTATCGCCAGTGGACGGAGCGGTTCGGGGTCGAACTGATCGATGGTCTCGGGACGGCGGAGATGTGGCACATTTTCGTCTCCAACCGGCTCGGAGAGGTGAGGCCCGGCACCCTCGGAAGGGTCGTCCCGGGCTTCGAGATCAAAGTGTGCGACGACGACGGCAATGAAGTGCCCACGGGCGAGGTGGGCAGGCTGTGGGTGAAGGGAGATTCACTTGGTCTGGGTTACTTCGAGAACCCCGAGGCCACGGCCGAGGCGTTCCGGGGGGAGTGGTTCGCCGGTGGTGACCTGGTCTCTATCGACCGTGACGGATATGTAACCCATCGGGGGCGCTCGGACGACGCCGTCAAGGTCAAGGGAAGATGGTTTCGGCCGCAGGAGGTCGAGTCGGTCCTCCTCGAGCACCCGGCGGTCAACGAGTGCGCCGTGGTGGCGATCAGCGATGAGTCAGGTCTGGCCAGGCCGGTGGCCTTCGTGGTGGCGGCCAATGTCACCGAGGCCGAGCTGACCGACTGGGCGCTCGCTCATCTAGAGGCCTACAAGCATCCTCGCCGCATCCATTTCGTCGGCCGGCTTCCCCAGACACATCTGGGCAAGGTCGATCGGAGGGCGTTGAAGAGTCTCGCTGCGGGGGGATGAGAGCAGGGCTCAGTCGACGAGGGTCAAGACGTCGCGCCAACCCTCGACCACCGACGGGTGCACCGGTGCCCAGCCGGTGGCCTCCCGGAACTTTCGGTTCGACACCCTCTGTGATGGCCTGACCAGTGAGGCCGCCTTGCCCAGGGCCAGCCTGACAGCCGCGCCCGGGATACGTCTCGGCTTGGGGGCGGAGAGCAACTCAGCCAAGGTGTCGATGTAGACAACTGACGGGACCGGTTCGTCGTCGCCGACGTTGTACGTGCCGTCGGGAGCATCCATCGCCGCTGCCAGGGCCGTGGCGGCGTCATAGATGTGGAGGCTCGACACGTAGTTGGTGCCCTGGCCCACAACCGGGATCTCACGTATCCGCATCGCCTCGATGTACTCCCCGGACACCTCGCCGGGGCCGTAGAAACGGGCGAGTCGCAGCGAGATTCCCGTGCCACCACCCTCGCGGAACCTGTCGACATGCCCTTCAGCCGCGACCGCCGAGGCCAGTGGTGTGAACGAAGTGTCGAGGGGAGCCGATTCGTCCAGCCACTCGCTCCCACCATCGGCGTAGAAGAAGGTGATCGACTGCTGGATGAACCTCCCGACTCCGTTGGCGTGAGCAGCGTCGACGAGCATGCCAGTGACTCGGTCCCGCAGATCGTCGTTCATGGCCCAGGGCTCCACCTCGACCATCTGTGCCAGCGAAGGGATCTTCGTGGCGAAGTGGACCACGGTATCGATGCCGCGTGTCGTCGTGTCCACTTCGTCCTCATCGAACAGGTCGATCTCGGCTGGGCGGGCGCCGACATGTTGCAGCCACTCCCGGCCCTCGTCGGAACGGGACACGGCGGTCACTTCGTGCCCTGCCCTGACCAGCAGCGGGACGGCAACACGGCCGACCACCCCGGTAGCCCCGGTGAAGAACACCTTCATTTCGGCATCCCACTCATCGTCGCCTCATTGCGTCCCCTGCAGTCGGCGGGTCATCGTATGTGGCGCCGGCCGGAATTAGATGTCCCAGGCACCGTGCATACTGGCCGATATGGGAGAGCCGACGATTCTCCACGCCGATCTCGATGCATTCTTCGCCTCGGTCGAACAACTCCTCGACCCTTCCCTGAAGGGGAAGCCGGTTCTTGTCGGGGGAGGGATCGTCCTTGCCGCGTCTTATGAGGCGCGGGCCTACGGGGTCCGCTCGCCGATGCCGACTCGCGATGCCAAGCGGCTGTGCCCGGATGCCATCGTCGTCCACGGGCATTTCGAGAGATATCTCGATCTCTCGGCGCACGTCATGGAGGTCCTCGAGGACGCATCGCCCGTCATCGAGCAGATCTCGATCGACGAGGCCTTCGTCGATGTCAGGGGTACCACCCATCTGCTCGGGTCACCATCCGCAATAGCTCGTCAGATCCGGTCCCGTGTCGCCGGCGAGGTCGGGCTGCCCATCTCGGTCGGCGTTGCCTCCACCAAGTTCCTGGCCAAGATCGCATCGGCCCGGGCCAAGCCGAACGGTCTAGTAGTGGTGGCTCGGGGCACGGAGCTCGACTTCCTTCACCCCCTTCCGGTAGAGGCGATGTGGGGAGTGGGGCGCGTCACTGCCGCCCGTCTTCATCGTTTCGGGATCTTCACCATCGGGGATCTGGCGGCGTTGCCACGCGGAGCCCTCTCGTCCTCGCTGGGCCCATGGGCGTCGGGCAGTCTCCATGCCCTCGCCTGGAACCGGGACCCGAGGATGGTTCGCGGGGGACGAAGGGCTGGCAGTGTCGGGAGCCAGCAAGCGCTGGGTCGAGGTTTGACCGATCCAGAAGAGCTGTCCGTCGTGGTGCTCGGGTTGGCCGATCGGATCGGGAGACGCGCTCGGAAGAAGGATCGGTCAGGGTCGACCCTGACGATGCGGGTGAGGTTCCCCGGGCCTCGCGTCGTCTCCCGGAGTCACACCCTCCCCTCGCCGACCTCCTCGACGGCCGCCCTGGCCGAGCTCGGCGGGGTCCTTCTTCGGCGGGCCATCGACGGCGAAGAGGAGCCTGTGACCCTCGTCGGCATGTCGCTCTCCAATCTCACCACAGACGAGTTTCTCCAGCTCGAGCTAGATGTCGACCCAGGTGATGTCCTCCGCGCCGGTAGCAGCATGGACCTCAAGCGACGGGCCATCGATGCGTCGGTGGACGGGATCAGGGAAAGGTTCGGGAGAGATTTGCTCAAACTGGGCTCAGCCCCCGATCGCGGCGTCACTCCTGAGGAGTTTCGACGGCTCGCCGAGCACTCAGACTGAGTCTTCCTCCTTGAGCCGAACGGGTCCCTTGCCCTCCCCGTCCTTGCCCACTCCGGGCTCGAAGAAGACCCGAAGCTGGTCCATGAGCGCCTTCTCGTCTCCGAAATATTGGATCGGATGCCCCACGGCCAGTGTCTTTGCTGGGAAATCGAGAACCACCGGAACGACAGGGACCTTGGCCGCAGCTGCGATCCGGGCAAAGCCCGATTTCCAATAAGGGGCCGCGTTCCGGGTGCCTTCAGGGGCGACCACGAGGATCATGTGGGAAGACTTCTCGAATTCCTCCACGACCTGGCCGACCATGCCCCCGGGGCGATCACGGTCGACCGGGATGCCGCCGAATTTCCTGAAGAAATAGCCGAACGGCCAACGAAACAGTGTGTGCTTGCCGACGAATCGGGGCGAGATCTTCCAATGACGTATTGCCCCCAGATAGAGGATGAAATCCCAGTTGCTCGTGTGTGGAGCTCCGATGAGGACGAACTTGTCCAGGTCGGGCATCTCGTCGATGAATTGCCAGCCCCGCCATTTGAGCCAATTCTCGGCGAGCCACGTCATCGCGATCGTGCCTGTTCGAGCGTGATCAGGACTCCCTGGCCGCCGCCAGCCTGAAGCCACTTTCGTCGACCCAGACCAGGGAGGATCGCCCATCGACGGCGGCGACGATGGCAGAGGCCATCCCCTCGTCGATCATCCCTGCGTCGTCTCCCCGGTAGAGAACCCTGAGGGTGGCCTCTTCGGGGAACAGGGTGGCGAGAGTGCCCGGATGGGAGCAGATCACGGTGACGGCGAACGGCTTCGACTCGATTGTCTTTGCCCCGGCGCCGTCGGCGCGAATCTGATCGAAGAGATGCCACGTGGCCAATCCCGCCGTCAGCGTGAGGGTCACCGGGATACGCAGGCTGCCGGCGTCCGCTTCGATCTCGCCGAGGAGCGCCCGAAAGACGACGACCAGCACAGCGATCAAAGACCCGGCGGCCGTCAGGCCCAGGATGATGGCCATCCCGATCAGGTAGATGCGACGGGACAGAGCTCGGGCCTCCTCGGCGCGTGGCGCCGCCTGCGCCTTCCGCCAGAAGATGAGCCAGACCCACCCGGCTGCGATGACCGCACACGCGATGGTCAATAGCGTCGAGCCACTGTTGGTCCCGGCCAGGGTCGGAGTGAACACGGCAGCGACCAGGGCGGTGGTGGAGCCGACGAGGGAACCGAGACCCGTGGCCGCCATCGCATACTCGTAACCACGCCGGCCCCCCCCGCGGCCCGGGCCGAGTCGGTGACCGTGGTGATACCAAAGGGCCAAGCCGACGATGGAGAATGACAGGGCCAGAGGAAAGGCGTCGAAGTGGTCGACTGCCGGCCTTCTCTCACCGAACACGAAGGTAAACAGTGTGGCGATCATGGTGACCCCGGCTCCGATGGCCATGATCAGGGAGAACGCGGTCACGAATCCGACATAGAAGTTGCGCAGGACATTCGGCTTCTCCTCCCAGGGCGGAAGCCAGCGCCAGGTCCAGATCGCGGCTCCCGCCGCGGCCAGAGCGATTGGGATCGCCGGGTCCGGGATGTCGCCGAGTCCCCACAAGGCGTCGTAGGCGACCGAGAAGAGCCATTCCAGCGTGCCGATGAGACCGATGGTCAGGGCAACCAACCCCACTCCGGATCCTACGAGGCGCGGGAGGTCACCGATGTCGCCTCGAGGCACCTCACGTCGCTCAGCCCACCAGTGGAAGACGACGATCGCGCCGTAGATCAGCAGATCGGTCCAATCAGCCTGCTCGCCCCCTCCGGCGAGGAAGTCGGCCAACTGGCTGACTGCGGTCAGGAAGGCGATCAGGAAGACGAGCTCGATGATGGCCAGATAGACCGGCCATCCCGGGGTGGCCGGGAACGTCTTCCGTCGTCGGGCTTGCCGGCGCCACAGCAGGTAGGTGATGGGAGCGGCCACGACGAGTGCGGCCAGAGCGCCGGCGAGCTCACCGGTGGGGCGCCCGATGATGCGATCGGGGGTCAGGCTGGCCCTGGCCAGGGCGGCCAAAGCGAACCCGGCCGCGACCACGGCGAGGGCGAGGATGAGATACGGGATGAGATCGAGACCACCCTCTTCCTCTCGTTTCTCCCGACCTCGGACCGCCCGAACCACAACTGCGACGACTGCGCCCGCCACCACCACGAAAACGAGAACGGCCAGCACTGCGATGCTCAAGCCGGCATCTCGCAGATCTGGTCGTAGTAGGGCCAGGACAGCTGGCGAATCTTCCAACCATCGGCCTCATTCACGAGGGTGAACCACTCCTGGGACTCGTAGATGCCGTCGAGGGGGTCGGTGGTGTTGTCGGTGATGGCGATGACGACGGTTGCGTCCTCATCGTCCCCGTCGACACTGACCAGGGTTGCTGAGATGTCGGGTGCTCCTCCGGTCGGCTCGATCGAAGCGGGGACGCAGTCGCCCTCGGCCCAGAATGACGACGCGGTCTCGAAATCTCCGTCGACCAACGCCGCTATATAGGACTGCACCACTCCCTCTGGGGATTCGGGGTCGAATTGCTGTGGTTCACGGTTGAGACCGATGAGTACCAGAGCGACCACCGCGACGACTCCGACAACTGGCAACACCCAGCCAGGCAGTCTGCGCTCCTCGTCCATGGCGGCTGATTCTCGCAGGTCCCTCCCCGCGAATTGGGACCGTAGGTGTCAGTCCTGGAGACCCAACGCGTGCATCCCACCGGTCATGTTCGCCACCTTGTCGAAGCCTTTCATGACCAGATACGCCGCTACCTGCTGGCTCCGCCCTCCCGAGCGGCAGACGACGAGGAACGCCTGGTCGTTGTCGAGCTCGCCGATGCGCGCCGGGATCTCACCCATGGAGATGAGTGTGGCGTCGGGCAGGACTCCCAGCTCCCATTCGAACGGTTCCCGGATGTCGAGGACCGTCCCCCCGGTGGAGTCGATCCAGGTCTCCCAATCCTGCGCCGGCACGTTTTCGATCATGGAGATGAGATTCAAGCCGCTCTCCGGGCTTGTCGGGCCTCTGCGGGCGACCTCTACACTCCCGCCGCGGCCGACAGGTCGAGTGGAGGTCCTCATCAACATCGCAGTCCTCGCCTCGGGCTCCGGCACCAATCTGCAGGCATTGATCGATGCTCCCGACCTGGGAGGGGACATCGGCCTGGTTCTCTCCGATCGGGCCGACGCGACCGCCCTGGACCGGGCCCGCAGCGCCGGCATCCCGACCAAGGTGCTGCCCTGGGACGATTACGGCTCCCGCAGCAAGTTCTCCATTGCAATCAGGGAGGAGGTCGAGAAGCGGGATGTCGAACTCGTCGTGCTCGCCGGGTTCATGCGGGTCCTCGGAAATGAGCTGGTCGGCGCATTCAGCAACCAGATCCTCAACATCCATCCCTCCTTGCTGCCCGCCTTTCCCGGAGCCCACGCCGTCGACCAGGCGTTGGAACATGGGGTGAAGCTGACAGGGGTTACCGTTCATTTCGTGGACGAGGAGGTCGACCACGGGCCGATCATCGCCCAACGGGCCGTCCCGGTCCTATCCGACGACGATCGGGACAGCTTGCATGCCCGCCTCCAGGTCGAGGAGCACGATCTCTACCCGAAAGTCGTGGCCGCCCTCGCCAGGGGCGACATCACGGTGGAGGGGAGAAAGGTGAGATGGGATTGAGACGCATCGGGGTCCGGCGAGCACTCATCAGTGTCTATGACAAGACGGGTCTGGTCCAGTTCGCCGAGCGCCTGGCCGCGGCCGGCGTCGAAATCGTCTCCTCAGGCGGGACGGCTGTTGCGTTGACCGTCGCCGGCATCGAGGTGGACACCGTGGCCGAGGTCACTGGGGCCCCCGAGATGCTGGGAGGTAGGGTCAAGACCCTCCACCCTTCGATTCACGGCGCGATCCTGGCGCGGACCGATGACGAGAGCGACCTGGCCGACCTCGAGGCGAATGGGATCGAGCCATTCCAGCTGGTCGTCGTGAGCCTCTACCCGTTCCGGGAGACGCTGGCCACGCCGGGCGCAGCCGAATCCGAGATCATCGAGAAGATCGATATAGGCGGGCCGACGATGATCCGCGCCGCGGCGAAGAATCACCGTTACGTCGGCGTCGTGACCTCCGCCGGTCAGTACGACAGGGTGGCCGAGGCTGTCGAGGCCGGAGGTCTCGACCATGACCTCAGACGGGCCCTCGCCGCCGAGGCGTTCTTCCACACGGCTTCTTACGACGCCGCGATCGTGGGCTGGATCGGCCAGGATCGGGTGCTCCCGATGCGTCATTTCGCCGACCTGCGCTACGGCGAAAACCCGCATCAGACCGGTTCGATCTACGTCGAGGACGGTGCCCGTCCCTGGTGGGCGGCGGCAGATCAGCTCCAGGGCAAGGAGATGTCGTTCAACAACTACATCGACGCCGAGGCAGCCTGGAGGCTGGTCTCAGACCGAGAAGGCTCTGTCGCGATCATCAAGCACACGAACGCTTGTGGCGCCGCTTACGGCGAAGATGTGGCCGACACGTTCGAGCGAGCATGGGCGTGTGACCCCCTGTCCGCGTTCGGCGGTGTGATCGGGATCAACGGCACTCTCGATGCCACCACTGCGAAGTCCATCGCCGACAAGTTCGTCGAGGTCGTGGTCTGTTCGGCCGTGGAAGACGAGGCGAGAGAAGTGCTGGCGTCGAAGGAGAGCCTCCGGCTCCTCGAAGCCGCGGCGCCGGGAGGCGATGATCCCGATTTGCGCCGGGTCGAGTCCGGCGTCTTGATCCAGACGCGTGACACGACCGAAGGCGAGGAGTGGGAGGTCGTCTCCGAGCGCCAGCCGACCGATATCGAGAGGGCCGAGCTCGAGTTTGCCTGGACGGTTGCGATGCACACCAAGTCGAACGCCATCGTCGTGGTGAAGGACCGGGCCGCGGTTGGTGTCGGCGCCGGCGATCAGTCGAGGGTCGGGGCTGCGGAGCGGGCGGTGGCTCGAGCAGGTGAGCGGTCGGAAGGCGCCGTCGCCGCCTCCGACGCCTTCTTCCCGTTTCGCGACGGTCTGGACGCCCTGGCTCGTTCGGGTGTCACCGCAGTGGTGGAGCCGGGAGGATCTCGAAACGATCAGGAACTGGTCGATGCGGCCAACGAGCATGGGATCGCCCTCGTGTTTGCCGGGCGAAGGCACTTCAAGCACTGATGAGCGCCCTGATACTCGACGGTAAGGAATCTGCCCGGAAGGTGAAATCCGAGGTGTCGGCCGCCGTCGCCGACCTCGACTACCGACCCGGGCTGGCGACGGTCCTGGTGGGAGACGATCCCGCCTCGCACACCTATGTGCGGGGAAAGCGGAGCGACGCTGCTGAGGTGGGGATCCTTTCGTTCCACCACGAGCACCCCGCCGACATCAGGCAGGATGAGTTGGAGGACGTCATCGCGGGGCTCAACGAGGACAACGCCGTCGACGGCATCCTCGTGCAGCTACCGCTTCCCGAAGGGCTCGATTCGGAGAGGATCGTGTCATCGATCGACCCGGCCAAGGATGTCGACGGTCTGCACCCTCACAATCTCGGGCTGCTTCTCCTCGGCCGACCCGGTCTCAGACCCTGCACTCCGAGCGGGATCATGAGGATGCTCGAGGACAACGGAGTAGGTGTTGCGGGAAAGACCGCCGTAGTCATCGGGCGCTCGTTTCTCGTCGGCCGCCCACTCGCCCTGATGATGGCGACCAAGGGAGTCGACGCCACAGTCACGATGGCTCACTCCAGGACGCCTGACCTGGTCGAGGTGTCCCGCCGTGCCGACATCCTCGTCGCCGCGATCGGGGTCCCCCGAATGGTGAATGCCGAGTATGTAAAGCCCGGCGCTGCGGTTATCGATGTGGGGATCAGCCGTGTCGAGGACGGGCTTGCCGGCGATGTGGACTTCGAATCGGTTCGAGAGGTGGCCGGCTCGATCACACCTGTTCCCGGGGGCGTGGGCCCCATGACTCGGGCCATGCTCCTCGTCAACACTCTGGAAGCGGCCCGGAACAGGCGAGGATCGTAAAGAATCGCGCCGAATCGGTCGAGATTGACCGAATGCGGAGCGGACTGCGGACACTGGCCGGTCTAGTCGCCATGAGTTTGCTGCTTGCCGGCTGCTCCGGCAACGTGTTCGAACTGGCCGTTGGTGACTGCTTCGACGACGGTGACATGGCTCTGGGCGAGCTCGAGGAGGTCGGCGAGGTCCCCTTGGTCGACTGCACCGAGCCGCACGAAAACGAGGTGTATGCCGTCGTCACCGTCGACGGAGAGGTGTTTCCCGGCGAGGACGCAATCCAGGCCCAGGCGAACGAGGTCTGCTTCGAAGCCTTCGATCCTTTCGTGGGCCTCGACTACGAGAGCTCTGCTCTCGACTTCGGATGGCTGGTGCCGACCGCCGATTCGTGGGAAATGGGCGACCGGGTCGTCGCCTGTTTCGTCTACCGCCTCGACCTCGCAAAGGTGAGCGGGACCCTGGAGGGTTCGAGCATCTAGCCAATGGGCTCTGGAAGCCGGGAGACGGCGCACAGCTATCCTAGG
>JARDZU010000085.1 GCA_029240695.1 Acidimicrobiia bacterium
GTGAGATGACCCGAGAGGAGTTTCTTCAGGTCAACAGGGACCTGGGCGGTCCTGAGCCACCTCCGGCGGAATCATGAGCGTCGGGCGGCTCGTCGGCCTCGTGGTGGCTCTGTCGTAACGCGAATCGTGAGGACCTGTGCGCGCGCCTCAGCCGACCGTCAGGACCCAGTGCTCCTCCGGGATGAGGTCTCCGAGCGCCGTTGTGGATCCATCATCGAGGGAGACGAGGGTCACAGCCGAGCCCTCCAGCACGACAACCCAATCACCGCCACGAGACCAGGACGCCAGGTGGGATCCATGAGAGATCTCGTAGATGGTCGAGGCAACACCGCCCCTGTCGATGACGATCAGGTCCCCGGAGCTGACGTTGCCCTCGTCGGCTTCGTTGGCGAGCATCACGAGGTACCGATCTGCTCCGGTTCTGGCTGGTGGTGAGGTGGCCGGCACGACCGGCCCACCAACTGAGACCCATTTCCCGTCGCCGGGTTTATCAACCTCGATGAGGTTTGCGAGGTGGCCGTCGGTGACGATCAATGAGCCGTCTGGGCGAAGGATGACGACTCCATTCCATCCCACCGAAAGGGCGGTTCCTTCTATCTCACGATCGACATCACCCTTGGTGGTGACCAGTGTGGTTCTGGGCACCGCATCGTCGCTGGTCAGGATCAAGCCTTCGATGGTGGCCCCAGCCGGATGCCACGAGCCCTCGGTCGCCGTCGACATCTGCCGGGCGAGCTGAAAATCGATGACGTTCACGAGCTCGATCAGGGTGGGTTCGTCGTCAAAGCCTGTCTGCACAAGCCAGGTGTGGTCTCCATCGGGCGCTGGAAGAACCTCGAGCGTGGGTGCGATGCCTGGCACCTCGCGAAGAAGATCCGGCTTGTACACCAGCGGTTTCGCGTCGAGCGGCCAATACGTCGAGATGGTTCCATTCGCCCACAGGTGGGTGAATCCGCCTCCTCCGCTTGCCCCGTCTATGGCGTCGGGTGCTGCTTCGTACTGTCCCGGCTCGTACAGGTGGACGGTGCCGGTCACGAAATCGACCACTGCCACGGAGCGCCTATTCGAGTTGATCGCGATGAGCTCGAGCCCGATCGGCTCCGGTGGCGAGAATCGACCTACCAGCGTGTCGGCAATTTGCAGTCCTTCTCCCGGGGTGACGTCTATCGGCGAATCGGCATTGAAAACCGCGGCTTCTCCCACATGCACACAAACTGCGGGAAACCGCTCGAGCCCTGAGCCGCTCGTCGAGGCATCGGCGTCGACGTATCCGCCACCGCCCTCCACTCGGTCGCCTGGTTGCACCAGTTGTCCGTCCGCGAGTTCGATGCGGAGTGGATCGGCCCGGGCCACAGTGCCGACCGGCCACACCACTGGATATCGGGCGCCGGTCGGATCGGACAACCAAATGCACCCTCCGTCGACGTCGACTTCGACGATCCCGGTCACGATCGCCTCCATCCCGCCGCTCGGACCGGATTGGTGCGCTCGAAAACCCTCGATGGATGCCGCCTCGCCCGAACCGTCGTCCAGGCTGCCACCTCCAGCAGAACAGCCTGCGAAAGTCACAGCAACAACAACCGCAACCAGAGGCAAGGGCCATCGCATCGTCACGTCAGTATGACGAAGCAACTCGAGCCTGGGTTCCAGCGACCTCGGGAATTGCGGGCGTTATGTCAGGGCGGACAAGAAGACCAGCACGCGATCGGTCATGAGCATGGCCGCGGACCTGTCATAAGTAGGCAGAGAGGAGTCCGCGAACAGGTGCACGTCACCGGGGTAGAGGAACAACTCCGCCTGGTCAGTGGAGTCGACGAGGGCCTGCGCCGCATCGAGATCGCCACCACCCGCGAATTCTGGGTCGGCGTCCATCCCATGAATCTGAACCGGCACTCCGTCGGGCCAACGGTCACCGAACTCGGTGACAGGGAGGCAGGAGTCGAAGAACAGCGCCCCCCGAGCCCCCTCACGAGTCTGGGCGAGCTTTTGGGCCGGCATCACGCCCATCGAGAATCCCGCGTAGACCAGCTCCGGTCCCAGCACCTCGGCCACGGTGACGCCGCGGTCGATGATGGTATCGAACCCGACCGTTCTGGCGTGAGCAATACCCGCCTCGAGTGTGGTGAAGGTGTGCGCGTCGAACAGGTCGGGGGTGTGCACGACGTGGCCGGCGGCCCGCAGTTGGTCGGCAAACGCCGTCACGCCGGGGGTCAGACCCATCACGTGGTGGTACAACACGATTTCGGCCATATCTTCCTCCTCGTCCATTGATCCATAATTCTGGAACAATCCGGAACGTTAGTCTGAACAGTTATGGCCATCAAGCCGGGCGTGCCCGATTACGAATTGGTCGACACGCTCGAGCTCACCGATCCCAGCCAGGTGCAGGCCATCGGCAATCAGCTCCGAACGACGATCCTTGGTCTGCTCCACGAGCGGGCCGCCACCGTGACCGAGCTCGCGAGCGCCGTGGGCCGGCCCAAGAGCACCGTTGCCTATCACGTCGAAGTCCTCCACGAGACCGGCTTGGTCCGCGTGGTTCGGACGCGTCGGGTGCGAGCCATCGAGGAGCGCTATTACGGGCGAACGGCCCGGATGTTCTATGTCGGGGTTGGGAAGGGCCGGGCCGATTCGATGCCGTTGGACTTCAACGACTTTGATGTCGCCGCCCAGGAGTCCCAAGCGTCATATCAATCCCACCGGTTGTGGTCGTTCATCCGGCACGCCCGGATCCCGCCCGAGCTTGTATCGGAGTTCTGGACGAAGGTCATGTCGTTGGTGCAGGACTTCGACCGGCTCCCTCGTTCGGGGGACACCGCCTACGGCTTCGTAGTCGGTATATATCCGATCCCGGATTACCCGATGCTGCCGGAGCCGGAATGATCTGGCTCATTGGAACCCTTCAGCCCGATCAGACGTCCAACGAGCGTGATGGGCAAGCGTCTCCTGGTCATCGGCCTGGTCGCTACGGTGCTGGTGGTAACCCGGGCCGGTGAGGCATCGGCGTGTTCCTGCGCCCCTATTACGCCGGCGGTAGCCCTTGAGGAGGCTGATGCCGCCTTCGTCGGGACCCTGATCGATCGTCCCGGCTCGGAGACGACCTTCGTCGAGGACGCTCCGTACATCTTCGAAGTGGAGTCATGGGTCAAGGGCGACTTCGGCCCGGAGGTGGTGGTGCACGCTCCCAATCAAGGCTCGGCCTGCGGGATCGAGGCGTCGGTCGGCGACCGAGTTGGCCTTTTCGTCACCGAGGAGAACGGCGAGTTCTCCAGCAGCCTTTGTGCCATGGTCGACCCGGACCTCCTATTGGCCGGGGACAGCCCGCTGGCCATCGATGGCACCGGGCCACCGGTCTTCCTCATCGCGGGCTACGACGGCCCGGCCCGGCTGATGCTGGTCGACGCCTCCGGTGGCCTGGTGGCCGCTATCGGTGCCGAGGGCGAGTCCATGAACGGTTTGGCGATGTGCCCAGGCACGGATCGGTTCATCGAGCTGATGAACGACCAGATTGTGGTGAGGTCGGCCATCGATCTCACCGAGATCGGCCGGGTCGATCTCGACAATCTCCCCTATGAGCGAGCGGTGCCGAGGATCTGGTGCCGGGACGAATCGGGCGACACGATGTGGCTGTCGGTCGACGATTGGACCGAGAGCGGCGGTTCGAAGATCCGGCTTGTTGATGCCGCGGACCTCGACCGACCCATCCTCGAAGGGCCGTACGGGTGGCTCGAGGTCGGGAACGGATTTGCGGTTGGCGGAGAAGGGCCTACTGCGAAGAGCACCTGGCGTATCGACCTGAACAGCGAGGAGCGCACGCTGCTCCACGAGGTCCCGATGGATCCAGGTGATTCCGAGCCATCCGTGACGGCGTGGGTGGATCCCATTGGCGACCGGGTGATGCTCGTCCAGTGGCGCTACCGCGACGACACCGGCGGCAACTCGACTTTTTTTCTCTACGCACTGACCGACGGCGAGCTCCTCTGGCAGAGCGAGACCATGGCGACGGCCGATGGCCTCGGGTGGGTCGACCAAGACAGCTTCGCCGCCTACTCCTACCCGGACATGAACAGCGATGTCGTGGACCATCTCTTCATCGATACCACCAATGAGACCATCGCGCATCTCCCCGCCACTCCTGGTTGGCAGATGCTGCGGGTAGGTGAATACGTCGCTGGCGTCATGGGCGCCCACCTCCAGGTCATGCCCATCGACGGTGGCCCGGTCGGCGAGCTCCGGCTCCTCCCCTCCGAGATGCATCACCTGGCGGCGGTCCTCGATCCAGGGGCGGAGATCACGGGGACAACAGCGGTCGCGGAGGCCGCGCCGCCGGCGCATCCAGAAGTCAGCACCGCTATGGGGGGTTCGCACGTGACCGAGGCATCGGTTCCGTGGCCCGTCATCTCCGCTGCGGCGGTGTTGATACTGGCGGCATTGGTGGGGATGATCCTCTGGCGCCGAAGCAGCGCATCCTGATCAGCCGAGCATTTCGTCCGCAGGATTTCCGGCCGCAAGAGCGAGACGCCCAGAGACCAGACTGGGCGGCATGACGCTTACCGGAAGACGTTTGCGAACACCCCGTGCGGCGGCGGTAGCAGGTATCGCATTCGCGCTACTCCTGGGCACCGCATACGTCCTGATCCGTCTCTCGATACCTCTTGATCCCGGAGAGAGCCAATGGCTCGCCGAGAACGCAGGCACTCTGAGGATGGCGTTGGGCCTCATCCCGTTCGCCGGAATCGCCTTCCTCTGGTTCATGGGGGTCGTTCGAGACCGCATTGGTGACTACGAGGACCGCTTCTTCTCGACGGTGTTCTTCGGAAGTGGTCTTCTCTTTCTGGCGATGGTCTTCGTTTCAGCTGCGGCGGCGGGTTCGCTGTTGGTCGCCTACGCCGAGTTCCCGGATCAGATCTTCGACACCGGGATCTACACCTTCGGCCGTGACCTCACCAATCGGGTCAGCAGCATCTACTCGATGCGGATGGCGGCGGTCTTCATGCTGTCTTTGGCCACCATCGGAACCCGAACGAGGACGATGCCTCTGTGGCTGAACATCGCCACCTACTTCCTCGCCCTCGTCCTTCTCTTCGTGATCAACGTCAACCTCTGGGCGTTCCTCGTCTTCCCGGCATGGGTTCTGATGATCTCCGTGTACTTCCTCATCGTCGGTGGGCGCGCCGGTGTGAGCGGCACGTCGGCTGGGCCGGGGATTGCGAGTTAAACGCCTATTGACGACTGTCGAATGGCGGTCGCTGTTTGCGAAATGCGTTCTTGATGAGGATTTTCCCGTCGCGCACCGTCAGGAAGTCACAGCCGTTGACCTCTAGGCGGCGACCGTCGGACATGGTGCCCGTCAGAGTCCACTCGGACACCCCGTAATCGGGAGCGAGGCCGTAATGGCGCCCGTTGCCCCAGTTGGCGTCAGGCATGGATTCGAAAACCTCGGCAAACGCCTGCCTGACCTCGACATGGCCCTGGTAGCGCTTTCCGCAGACCTCATCGCCTCCTGACGCCTCGAACACGCAGTCGTCAACGAAGAGGTCCATCACTGCATCGAGGTCGTGGCGGTTCCACGCCTCGGTGTGCCTGTTCAGAAGTTCCAGCAAGTCCGGGTCGGTCAACGCAACTCCTCTCTGAAGACTCCGATCATCGCAGACCCCGAACGGGCGTCAGTGCTCGCCATCGGCTCGCCGCGCCGTGTGGAGCGAAACGGCGCCTGCGATCCCTTTCAGCTCGACGGGCCCGATTTCGTCAAACCTCAGCCGCGTTCCAGAAGCCGCGTCGACGACCTCCTGGCTCACCAGCACCTCGCCGGGCCGTGCGTAATCGGCGATCCTTGCCGCGACGTTCACGGTCCGGCCGAAGTAGTCACCCTCCTGGAAGACAACGGGTCCGGCGTGGATGCCGACTCGTGCGGGAGGAAGCTCACGGGCCACGGCGACCTCGACCATGTCGAAGGCGGCCAGGACGCTGTTGGTCGGGTCGGAGAAGTAGAACATCACGCCGTCGCCCAGCCACTTGACCGACTCGCCACCGTGTTCGAGCGATGACCGCCGCACCAGTGCCCTGAGCTCCGCGGCCAGGTTGGCGGCGGCCGCATCCCCCTGCTCTTCGGTCAGTCTGGTGTAACCGGTGAGGTCGAGGAAGCTGACTGCCGGCGGGCCATGAAGCCGACTGTGCAGACCGGCTTTCTCCAGGGCGTCCTCGGTTCGCTCCACGGCACTCCTTGTCCACACCCGTTCTTGCTGCCCGTGATAGATGGCGACTAGAGCCTGCTCGACGAGCGGCGCCATCCTCGATCCGAACTCGCCCTGAGCTTCCAACATCTCGGCCTCGACCATGCCCGCCTCGAGCAGAGGGGATACGACCTCCGACCCGTACCAGTCGGTCTCGGTCTCGGCGATGCGGCGAAGACTCTCCTCGTAGACCCTCAGCCACCTCTCAATGACCACCGGCCGAAAACCGCTGGAAAGCTGAAGCTCGACAGCGGCTACCACAGCCAGTTCTTCCTCGAGGACGTAGTCCTCTGGCCGCGGCTCCGGATGGCCAAACGCCTCCCGAACGACAGCAAGAAGCTCGAGCGGAATGCCCCTCTCACTGCTCAGCTCCTCGAAGGTGGTGTTGCTGAGCCCGGCGAACCGATCGAACGCACTTTCGTCCAGAAAGGAAAAGGAGAGGGTGCCGTCACGGACCGCCTCGGCCATGTCCTCGAGCGGCACGCCGGCCCGCTCGAAATTGTGAATCCAACGCGCCCTGCGCACGTCACCCGACGAGAAAGTGTCTTCGACCAGGGTGGCCAACATACCGAGCTCGACCAACCGGTCGACATAGGAGGTAGCAACCCCGGCCTGATGGGCCACGTCATGGCGCGAATGTCCGGTCACGAGTCGGACCGTAACTGGAGTGGTTCGGCGATGGGATCGTCTAGGCGAGCGAGGCGGCGAAGAGCTCCCATTCGCCGGGAACTCCGCGGAGGCTCACCGACCCCAGGGGAGCGAAACCGAGATCGGTGCCGGTGGCGAGATCGAGCACCGTACGGGTCACCACGACCTGATTCGCCGAGGCTGATCCCAGGGCGCGGGCCGCGATGTGGATGGCGATGCCGCCGACGTCGGAGTCACGTACTTCGATCTCACCGGTGTGGATGGCCGCCCTCATCTCGAGCCCCAATCGAGCCAGGGCGTCGCGGAGGCCGAAGGCACAGCGCAGCGCCCTGGTTGGCGCATCGAAGGTAGCCAGCACGCCGTCGCCGGTGGATTTGACGAATCTGCCCATCCAACGGTCGACCTCGGAGCGTGCGACCTCGTCGTGACGGTCGATGAGCCGTCGCCAGGTGCGGTCGCCGAGTTCCGCGGCCCGCCCGGTGGAATCGACCAGGTCCGTGAACATCACCGAGGCCAGAATCCGATCCACGTCCTGTGCGGCTTGCAGGGAGCGCACCTGTTCCTGCGTCCAGGCGAAATCCGCCACGAATCGGCTGGTCGGCTCCTCCCGTTGCGGTTGATAAATCAGGAGAACCACTCCAGAGCTGAAGGTGCGGGTACCGACGAGTCGCAGATAGCGGGTGTCGATTCCGTCACGGAACATATGCTTCCCGGAGCCCAGGATCGTGGGGTAGATGAGAAGCCGGTATTCATCGACGAGGTCATGCTCGAGCAAAAGGTCCACGAGGTCTGCGCTGCCGTAGACGACCAGGTCACCACCCGTCTGTTTCTTGAGATCGATCACTTGACTGACGACATCGCCGTTGATCAGTGTCGAATTGCTCCAATCGGCTCTCGTCAGAGAGTTGGAAACCACATATTTGGGGATGCCGTTGACCCGCTCGGCAAGCTCCTCATCACCGGTGGCTGTTGGCCAAAAAGCGGCCCAGATCTGATATGTCTTCCGACCAAGTAGGTAGGCGTCAGCGGTGAGGGCCTGGTTCCGGTTGTATTCCTCATCGTCTTCATTCTGAACCCGCAGCGCCCAGGCGTTTCTGCCATCGCGGTGCTCATCGAAGCCGGGGGCTTCGATCACACCGTCCAGGGTGACGAACGAGGTGACGACAAGTTTCACAGTCACTCATTCTGCCCCCGGTGGCCGTCCTGAGGCGGGTCGGGCAGGGCCAGACCCTCGCTCTGGTTAGCGAGGGAAAGGCGGTTTAGAATCACCGTGGGTGAATGTGGGAAGCAGATCTTCTGGACTGGGGGCCAAGCGCGTCTTCGATGCGGTTTTGACCCTGCTGACCGCGCCTATTTGGGTGCCGGTTCTGTTGGTCATCGCGTTGCTGGTCCGGCTGTTGCAAGGTCCGCCGGTCTTCTTTCGTCAAACCCGACCCGGCTATCGGGGCAGACCGTTCCAACTGGTCAAATTCCGCAGTATGTCCGACAAACGCGATGCCGACGGCGATCTGCTCCCCGACAGCGAGCGCATCTCATCGATCGGAAGGTTTCTCCGCCAGACGAGCCTCGACGAGCTCCCCGAGTTGTTCAACGTCGTCCGAGGGGAGATGAGCCTGGTCGGCCCGCGGCCCTTGCTGATGGAGTACCTCGGTCGTTACACGCCGGAGCAAATGAGACGACATGACGTGCCTCCCGGCGTGACCGGATGGGCACAGGTCAATGGGCGCAACGCCCTGACATGGGATGAGAAGTTCGAGTTGGACATCTGGTACGTGGACAACCACTCGATCAGCCTCGACCTCCGCATTCTGGCCCGGACGATCGGTCAGGTGCTGGCCAGGGAAGGCATCAGCGCCGAAGGCCACGCCACGATGCCCAAATTCGGGGAGGAAGCGTGAGTGACGCCGCCGCCCGATACCGGGCCATGCTCCGGATTCGTCGGTTCGAGGAGACCATCCTCGACAAATTCCCCACCGGTGTGTTTCACGGAACCACTCACACCTACATCGGCCAGGAGGCCAACGCGGTTGGGATCCTCGACCACATCCGGGAGGGCGATTCGGTGTTCTCCAACCACCGCTGCCACGGGCATTTCCTTGCGTACGGCGGCGACATGCGCGGCCTCTTCGCTGAGCTGATGGGGAAGGCCACGGGAATCTGTGGAGGCCGTGGCGGTTCCCAACACATCCATTGGCGCCGCTTCTACTCAAATGGCGTACTCGGTTCCGCCATCCCGGTGGCTACCGGAATGGGGTTGGCCGGCCGGCTTCGAGGTGATGACGACATCGTCGTGGTCTTCATGGGAGATGGCGCCATGGGCGAAGGCGTGATCTACGAGGCGTTGAACATGGCCGCCCTGTGGCGGGCGCCGGTGCTTTATGTGGTGGAGAACAATCGGATCGCACAGACCACGCCGATCGCGTTGGCCATGGCCGGAACTATTCCTGGCCGCTTCGAGGGTTTCGGCGTACCGGCCCTCGCCATCGCCTCGTCCGACGTCGACGAGATCTCGTTGGCCGCATCCAAGGCGATCGCAGAGGTCCGGGACGGCGGTACTCCTCAGGCACTGGTCATCGACACCAATCGTTTCGCTCCACATTCCAAGGGCGACGACACGAGGTCCCAGGAAGCGATCGAAGCGCTGTGGGCGACTTCCTGCCCGATCGAGATTCACGCTTCCCGGCTCGATCCCAATCAGCGTGAGGAGCTTGCCGCCGAGGTCGCCGAGGAAGTGTCCCAAGCCTTCGCTGCCGCCCTCGCCGATCCGGAGCCCGACGTCGAAGTGGGGGCGGCGTGAGCACCGTCCTCGAGTCGCTCAACGCCGGCCTCCATGGCGCCATGGAGGCCAATGAGAGTGTGTACATTCTTGGCGAAGACGTCCTCGACCCGTATGGGGGCGCTTTCAAGGTGACCCGCGGCTTATCGACGGCTTACCCCGACCGTGTCATCACCACGCCGGTTTCCGAGGCTGGTTTTGTCGGTGTCGCCACGGGGCTCGCACTCAGTGGCCTTCGCCCGGTGGTGGAGATCATGTTTGGCGACTTTGTCACCCTGATCACTGACCAGGTGATCAACGGCCTGTCCAAGTATGGGTGGATGTACGGGGGGGCGCTCGAAATACCCTTGGTCATCCGCACACCGATGGGTGGCCGCCGCGGCTACGGGCCTACTCACAGCCAAACCCTGGAGAAGCTGTTCCTCGGTGTTCCCGGGCTGCGGGTGCTGGCACCTTCCGCTTTCACGGATCCGGGCGGGCTGCTGCGGGCGGCGATCGACGATCCCGGACCGGTGTTGTTCGTGGAGAACAAGCTCCAATACCAGAGGCGGCTCGATGACCCCGCCTTCTCTGCTCTCGAGTCACGGTTGCAGGTCCAGGAGGGCTACGCCACCGCAGCGACAGTGGGTGTCGCCGGCGCACCGCGACCCCAGTTGACCATCGCTGCCTATGGCGACATGGCGGAGAGGGCGGCCGAAGCCCAGCTGAAGATGGCCTACGAGCTCGAGATCTTCTCAGAGCTGGTCGTCTTGGAACAGCTGGACCCGCTGGGTCCCAGCGGGGATCTACCTCGCGCTCTCGCCGACTCACTCCGGCAGACCGGGTGTTTGCTCACCGTGGAGGAGGGCACCCACACTCATGGGTGGGGTGCCGAAGTAGTGGCGAGGGCCGTGGAGACGTCAGCGCAGAAGCTCGGCATCGCCCGGGTGGCTGCATTCGACAGCCCGGTGCCGGCCTCCCGGGTGCTGGAGGCGTCGGTCCTGCCCGACGTCGACGTGATAGTCGGCGCGGCTCAGAAACTCGTCGCCGCACTCGATGGCTGATCCGGTCGTCGTCGAGGTCCCGCTCGTCAATCCCAACGAGCCGGATGCCCTCGTCGTCGATGTTGCGTTCCCCGAAGGGGGCCACGTCTCGGCCGGTGATGTCCTCTGCTCCCTCGAGACCTCGAAGTCGGTCGAGGACGTCTACGCCGAAGTCTCGGGATACGTCTTTGGACTGGCTGCCAAGTTGGGCTCGTCGGTGACAGCCGGCAACGTGCTGTGCTACCTGTCTGAGGATCCGCAATGGACCCCACCGGCCGATGACGATGGAGAACAGGGTGACGATGTCCCCGGGGACCTGCGGATCACGGAGCCGGCACTCGCGGTCGCCAGGGAGCTCGGGCTCGACTTGAGCACACTCCCCGTTGGGGTCCTGATCACCGAAAGTCACGTTCGTGAGGCTGCCGATGTGGACAGGGTGGAGGCACCACCGGCCGATCCTTCCTCCGTGGTCGTCTTCGGCGCCGGTGGCCACGGCAAGACGTTGATCGAGCTCATCCGGGAGGTCGGCCAACTGGAGCTGGTTGGCGTCGTCGACGACCGTCTGGCGAGAGGCTCGGACGTTCTGGGCGTCCGGGTGCTGGGCAATCGCGACGACCTTGCCTCGATACGGCGTGATGGCATTGGCCTGGCAGCAAATGCAATCGGCGGCATCTCCAACATGGCGTCGCGGGTCGAGGTGTCTCAAGCGCTCGCCGCCCGTGGGTTCGTCCTTCCGGCGCTCGTCCACCCCACGGCCTTCGTCGAGGCCAGCGCCTCGATCGGCGAGGGAGCCCAGATCCTGGCTCACTCCTATGTCGGCTCGGATGCAGTGGTGGGCAAGGGTGTGATCGTCAACACCGGTGCGGTGGTGTCACATGACTGTGTCCTCGAGGACCACGTCAACCTTTCCCCTGGTTGTCTTCTCGCTG
>JARDZU010000086.1 GCA_029240695.1 Acidimicrobiia bacterium
CTACTTCAGGCCCTGTCTGGATCGGGCCGTCCTCCGAGGCCAGGCGAGTTGGTTGTACTCGATTGGCCCATCCGGGGCGATAAATCTGTCGAGAACGGGAGCTTGAAATGACTACCCAGGATGTCCCACCCACGGAAGCACCGCCGACCGGCCACCATCGGGCCCCTTCGCTTGTCCTGGTCAACACCGGCGATGGCAAGGGGAAGTCGACTGCCGCCTTCGGCACCGCATTGCGGGCAATAGCCCGTGGCTGGAAGGTAGGTGTCGTCCAGTTCCTCAAGTCGGGGGAGTGGAAAGTCGGTGAGGAGGATGTGGGCCGGAGGCTGGGGATCGACTGGTGGGCCCTGGGCGATGGGTTCACGTGGGACTCCGACGATATCGACGAATCCGAGGCGATAGCCCGTGAGGCGTGGCTCAGCGCCAAGACCAGAATCGGCTCTGATGAGTACGACCTTTTGATCCTGGACGAGGTCACCTACCCCATCAACTGGGGCTGGATCGACATCGAGGACGTGCTGAGCGCCATCGCCAATCGTCCCAGCCGGCTGAATCTCATTCTGACCGGCCGTGATGCCCCCACCGCACTGATCGAGGTGGCCGACACCGCGACCGAGATGAAGAAAATGAAGCACGCCTTCGACCAGGGAGTCATGGCGAGACGAGGCATCGACTTCTGAGCATCGGCTCGAGACCTGATGCGTTGTCAGGACCCGCGGCGCACCAGGGCGATCGCATCCTCGACGGTGAGAGATTCACCCGCCACCGTGGCGTGGGCGAACTCCTGGCTGCCCAGACTCTCCTGGGTGGAGGCCACCTGGGCGGCGTAATCGTGCTCCTCCGGCGGCGGCCAGATTGCGACGCGGTGCTTGCTTGCGACCAAGTCTGCGAGTCCGAAGAGACGGGCGGCGACGACGTCGCGACCCTGGGCATGGGCACTGACGGCGAGCGATGCGATGGCTATGGCCACACCTAGCATGTCCTCGGCGCCATCGGACAGCACCAGGCTCTCGACCAGGGCATCCTGGGCCCGTTCGAACTGGCCCTGCCGGTGTGCAGTCTTGCCCATGTGGTACAGATACTCGCCGAGGGCAGCTCTCGCACCGGCTCTGTCATTGACGACCGTGGCCCGGTTCCGGTTCTGCTCCACGACTCTCTGTAGCTCGGCTGTCGTCGGGTTCGATTGGATCATCGTCTTCATCTCGAAGAGGTTGTTGGCCGTCTCCTCATAGAGGCTGAATCCCTCGAGTACCGACTTGAACAGCTCCAACGCGTAGTCGTGGTCGCCGGCGAGCCAAGCCATCGCCCCCAACCCAGCATCCGCATGAGCCACCCCCAATGAGTCGCCGGCGATGACGAGGAGGTCACGACCCTCGGTGTATCTGTCTGTGGCCTCGTTGTAGTTGCCTTCATCGCGGGCCACGGCGCCGAGCCTGAGCGCCGACCACCCCACGTCGAGTACTCCGGAATGAGCGAGAAACAGTCCATGGCTCTCGATCATCTTCTCCCGTGCCTCTTCCAGATCTCCTTGGAGGCGCGCCATGGTTGCCCAGACGGCGAGGGTCCAGGCCAGCATCCAGGTGTCACCGACCTCGCGATTGATGCGCTCGGCTTCAGGGGCAAGGCGCTTCGCCTCTTCCAGGTCGTCACGTAGCCATGCCGTTGCCATGAGCTGATAAGCCTGGCGCGCCTCGCCATGTCGATCCCCGAGCTGACGATAGATCTCCATTGCCTCGGTTAGGGCGGCGTATGACTCGTCGAACGCGAGCCGGCGACTGGCCAGGAGCCCGGCGCCATTCAGCGCACGGCCGACTATCGATGGATCGACGCCTTCCCGATGAGCGAGCGTGCGCTCGAGCCATTCCGTACCGTCGCTGACTTCCCGTTTCATGACCCAGAACCAGCGCAGGGCACCGGCCATGGCCATAGCATCCTGAGCCCGGCCCGATTCGTGCAGCCAGGTGAGGGCCGCGCGCAGGTTGTAACGGTCACGCTCGAGACGATCGGCCCAGACGTTCTGCTCGTTATCGAGGATCTCGCTGTCACCTTCCTCCGCCATGGCCAGGAAGAACTCGGCATGGCGGTCGCGGAGCGTCGAGAGCTCGGCCGCCTCGTCCAGCCTCATCCGGGCGTAGTGGCTGATCGGCTCGAGGAGGCGGTAGCGGATCGGGTCGGTCTCGGTTGCCATTACAAGAGATGTCTCGACCAGTCGCCCGAGCAGGTTCATCACGTGCTCCCGCGCAACGAGGCCTCCGGAACAGACGCTCTCGGCGGCTTCCAGGGTGAACCCACCGTTGAACACCGAAAGCCGCGTGAATAACGCGCGTTCCGCACCCCCGAGGAAGTCATAGCTCCAGTCGAGAGTGGTCTCGAGTGTCTGCTGATGAGGTGGCAGGTCTCGAGCCGTCCCGGCAAGGAGGGCGAACTGCTGATCGAGCCGTTCGACGAGCTGTCCTACCGACAACACCTTGAGGCGTGCTGCGGCCAGCTCGATGGCGAGGGGGATTCCGTCCAGTCGCCGGCAGACCTCCGCGACCTGTTGTGCATTGGCCAGGCCAAGCTCGAAGTTCGGATTCACCAGACGTGCCCGGTTCACGAATAGCTCGACCGAGTGAAACGAGGCGATCCCGTCCAAAGACCTGATTTCGGAACCTGGAACCGCCAGCGGGGAGATCTGGACCAGGTGCTCCTCCCTGATCGAAAGCCACTCCCGCGTGGTGGCCAGGATCTTCAATTTCTCGGTGCCCTGGAGCAGCTGGTCGGTCAGCTTGGCGACGGCGTCGATCAGGTGCTCACACCCGTCGAGGATCAGCAGCGAGTGGGCCTTGGCCAGGCGGGAGATCAGTGTGTCGGTGATCGATTGGAGCGGGCTCTCCGTGATGTGGAGTTGGCGGGCAACGGCCGCCGCCAGGAGGTTGTCGTCCGCCACCCTCGAGACCTCGACGAACCACACGCCGTCCTCGAACCTGGAGGCGAGCTCTTCGGCCACCTTCAACGCCAATGTCGTCTTCCCTACGCCACCAGGCCCGGTGAGCGTCACCAGCCGCGACTCCTCCAGAGCCACGAGAACAGAGTCCTTCTCGAGTTGACGGCCAACCAGCGTGAGGTCCCTGATGGGGAGGTTGCCCTTGGAAGAGGTCAGGGTTCGCAATGGTGGAAACTCGGTCGACAGCCCCTCCACGCTCACTTGGAAGATGTGCTCCTCGTGGGTCAGGTCGCGGAGCCGATGGATTCCCAGATCCTCGAGGCGCGTGCCCTCGGGGAGGTTGTATTCGACGAGGCGGGCCGTCGCCTCGGAGACGAGGGTCTGACCGCCGTGCCCGCTGTCCCCGATGCGTGCGGCCCGATGGACGTCGATGCCGACATAATCGGAGCCACCCAGCCTGCCCTCACCAGTGTGAACTCCAATCCTCACCATCACGTTTTGCGGCGACTCCCAGTCCTCCGCCGCCAGCTGGCGCTGGATCTCCACGGCACTGGAGACCGCGTCGAGTGCGGACTGGAAGGCGACGAAGAAGCCATCACCCTCGTTCTTGACGATCCGGCCGCGATGGCTGTTGGCCGCCTCGTGCACGATCGTGTTATGGCGTTCCAGGACAGGCCGAAAGGCATCGCCGAGCTCTTGGAGCATCCTCGTCGAGCCCTCGATGTCGGAGAAGAGAAAGCTGACCGTCCCTAGGGGGAGGTCTCCCGAATTCATAGCAGTCACCAAATTAACAACGGCAGGACCATTGCCCGCCGCCCTATATGGCCTATTTCAGGTTCGCATCAAGATGCCTGGCGCGCCTGACGAAGCAGAACCGCTCGCAGGGCATCAGGATCGAGGTCGAGACCGCGGAGCATGCCGGTGGCGCGGTCGGGGCCTTGGATCGCGGTCAGGGCGATGGCGATGTGCTCGACACCGATATATCTATGACCCAGATCCAGCGCCGCACGCAAAGCTCCCTTGAGGATGTCCTTGGCCCCGCTCGTGAACGGGATATGCGCGGTTTTCCTATGACGTGCCGGGCCGGCCAACTCGATCAATTCCGGGTCCAGGCCCACCGATGCCAGCGCCTCCCGGTCCATGCGGTCGAGCGCGGCGCGGAGGGACTCGACGTCGGGCATCAGACCCTCGAGAGATGGTGAACGGGCCACGCCGATGAGGAGATGCTCGGTGCCAATGCGTGTATCGCCACGGCTCTCCGCCTCTTCGACGGCGTGAGTCACTACGAGCCTGGCGTCCTTGGTGAATCGCTCGAACACTGCTACCTCCCATGCTTCTTGTGGACCGCCTGTCGTGACACGCCCAGTGCATCTCCGATCTGCTGCCAGGTCCAGCCATGGGCCCGGGCGGCCCCGACATGGATCGCCTCCAACCTCTCCGTCGTGCGCCGGAGAACAACCACGGCCTGCAGGCCCTGAGCGGGGTCCGCGCTGTCCGCGCCGACGACCTTTGGGAATGTCATACATGTCACCCTAGGTTGACAGCCACCAATTTGTCAACCCAAGTTGACTCGGCGAGGGGAAGTCAGGGCATCCTGAGGGCTGCGAGGCGGAACAAGGCGCGGGCACCTTCTCCCAGCGGCTCGAACCGGGGGTCTTTGGTCTGCCCCTTCAGCCACCGGATGTAGATCTGTTGGAGGACGACGCCGAGCTTCCAGGTCCCAAAGACGACGTACCAGTCGGCTTGGGCCAATTCCCTACCAGAGCGTTCTCCGTAACGGTCGAGCGCCGCACTCCTGTCGAGCCAACCGGCGGAGGTGGTGGGCATCGGCGCAAGGGTCGACTTCTCCTCTCCCTCGTCGTACCAGGACGCCATCAGCGTGCCGACGTCGGCGAGAGGGTCGCCCCTCGTCGCCATGTCCCAGTCGTAGACCGCCACACAGACACCGGGATCGTCCGGCGACACCGCCATATTGTCCAGACGCCAGTCGTTGTGGATGAGTGTCGGGCGCCCCGACTGCGGCACACCGGACCGAAGCCAGATGCCGACTTCGTCGGCAATCGGATCCTCGTCGTCCTTGGCCCGTTCCCAGCGACCCCACCAGCCCTCGACTTGCCTCTCCAGGAACCCGTCCGGATGCCCGAGGTTGTCCAGCCCGCATTCGACTGGGTCAACCGCGTGGAGCTCGACCAGGGTGTCGATCACGACGGTTGACAGCTTGCGGTTCGCCCATTCGTCCCTGCCCCCGCCGAAGATATCGGGGACGACGTCCCGGATGACGACACCGGGCTTGGGCTCCATCAGGAAGAATGGGGCACCGATCACGTCTGGGTCTTCACAGAGCGCAATGGCCCGCGGCGCCTTGTCGAAGCCCTTCCAGAGTCGGGAGAGGACCGTGTATTCCCGCGTCATGTCGTGGGAGGTCTCGGCGACCGGGCCGAGGGGGGGTCTCCTCAGCACGAGCTGCTCACCGCCCGGGAATTCGAGGAGGTAGGTGAGGTTGGCCTTGCCACCCGCGAACTGCCGGACCGAGGGAGATCCCGCGGGCAACGATCTATGGCCAGTCATCCAGCCGGTCAGACGGTCGACATCGAACCGCTCGTCCTGGCGGACCTCGATGACCTCTTCCACCGTCGAAGCGTATCGGGTCTACGCTCCCCGCTCACCTGAGTATGCCAGAGACCACACCGTTCGAGATTTGCGATCTTCTGACTGAGGCGTACGCCGATCTGTCGCCGATCGCCGCCACCGAGGCCGGTATTCCCGCTCGGGATCATCAATGGGACGACTTCTCGCCCGAAGGTGAGGCGGCCAAGGAGGAGCTCAGGGCGAAGGCCGTCGCCGAGCTCGCGCTGCATCTCGATCACCCCGACCCGGTTCAGGCGATGGCGGCTCGGGTGGTGAGCGGCTACCTGGAGTCGGGGCGGCGGCTCTACGACAGCGGGCATTGGAAGCGGGATCTCAACCACATTTATGGGCCCTTTCAAACTGCCCGTGACACCTTCGACATCATGCCGAAGGACGGGCGTGAGGCGTGGGAGAACGCTGCCATCCGTCTCTCGACCTGGGGCGACATGCTCGCCGGGTACCGGGCCAGCCTCCAGGTTGGTTTGGACGACGGGGAGGCCGTGGCCCGACGCCAGGTATTGAGCGTCATCGAACAGGTGCGCTCGGTGGCCGGGCCCGAGTCGCGTTTCACGGCGCTGCCGCTGATGGCGGCGGCAAATGGAGGCGACGAGGATCGGGTGGCAGAAGCTGTCGCGCAGGCGCGAACGGCGTCGGCCGGGTTCGCTGACTGGCTCGAGGCCGTGTACCTGCCATTGGCCAAGACCTCCGACGCCGCAGGTCTCGACCGCTACGAGGAAGAATCCGAGCGGTTCCTCGGATTGCACCTCGACCCAGACGAGACCTACGACTGGGGATGGTCCGAGGTGCACCGATTGCTCGGCGAGATGAAGGACACCGCAGCAGAGATCGACCCCGATCTGAACATCGACGAGGTGATCGACCTGCTGGATACCGACCCTGGTCGCTCGGCACTCGACCATGACGCATTTGCGGACTTCGTTCGGGATATCCAGGCGCATGCCGTGGAGCGTCTGGATGGGTCGGCGTTCGACGTGCCCCCACCGATGTGCGACGTGACAGTCAATCTGGCTCCTCCGGGGGGCGCGCTTGGAGCGTGGTATGTGGCACCGTCAGAGGACCTCGATCGCCCTGGATCCATCTGGTACGCCCTCGGCGAGAGGACCCGGATCCCGTACTGGCAGGAGGTGGCGACCGCCTATCACGAGGGCTTCCCCGGGCATCACCTCCAGGTCGGGATCGCAGTGATGCAAAGGGAGAAACTGTCCCGCTTCCACCGCTTGTTCGTCTGGTATCCGGGATCGGGCGAGGGATGGGCGCTTTATGCCGAGCGCCTCATGGAGGAGCTTGGCTTCTTCGAGAACCCGGAGTACCGGTTGGGCCTGCTCGCGAGCCAGCTGTTCAGATCGACGAGGGTCGTCGTGGACATTGGGACTCATCTGGAGAAGCGAATCCCCGACGACGCCCCACTCCATGCCGGCCATGTGTGGGGCTACGACCTCGCCGTGGATTACATGGAGAGGATCGGCAGGCAGCCGCGAGACCTGGCCGAGTCGGAGGTGTTGCGGTATCTCGGCTGGCCCGGCCAGGCCATCTCCTACAAGGTAGGGGAGCGGGAGATCCTCGACATCCGGAAACAGGCGATGGCCGAGGCTGGAGCATCATTCGACAGCAAGGATTTCCACCGACGTTTGCTCGATGCAGGTGCCATAAGACTCGATCATCTCCGCGAGGTGATGGCCTGAGTTGCCTTCGTGTCAGCAGCCGTTTGAGACCAGTGTCGGGTGGGGGTTGATCGCACCAATCTTCCCGTACATCCCGAAATGGAGATGGGGAGTCGTCCCGGCTGCATTGCCCGAGGTCCCCACGTAGCCGATTACGTCGCCGGCGCTCACCTCGCCGGTCGCGCCCGCCGCATCGAGGTGTGAGCCGAGATACTCGGTCCCGTCATTTCCATACAGGTTGAACTGGAGCCCGCCAACGGTCCCCTCGATGATTTCCACCCTGCCCGAGACCGGTGCCCTGACCGGTGTGCCCTGCGCGGCGAAGATGTCGTTGCCTTCGTGAAATCGTGAGCCTCCGCGGGGGAAGCCCCAGTCGTTGAAGTAGCGGCCACCCTCGACGGGGCAAACCCAGCTCGACGCGCCCGGTACCGCCAGGGCCTGGCCGGACCTGATCATGTTCACGTCGGACAACCCGTTCAGGTCGGCCAGCGTCGAGATGTTCGTGCCGTGCTTGGCGGCGATGTCGCCGAGGCGGTCACCCGCCTTCACCACGTAGCTGGCCGATCCCCCACTTCCTGTCCCTACGAAGGCCGGGCCGTCGAGGAAGAGCCGGGTGCCCGTGTAGACCTGTCCGTTGGTGATCCCGTTGGCGGCGGCAATGGTGTCGGGCGAAAGCCCCGAGTACTGCCCGGCAATCGAGTCCAGGGTCTCGCCACGCTGAACGATGTGGTACCGACCCGATCGTGACGACGAGCTCTCGCTATCGGAGGCACTCGGGGCGCTCGCGACCGCAGACTTCTTCCTGGTAGTGGGTATGACAATCTCCTGCCCCGGGAGGATCAGGTCGGGATTGGCCATGCTGTTTGCATCGGCGATCGCCGAGGCAGCGGCACCGTAGATGGAGGCGATCTTGTTCAAGGACTCGCCGCTGCTGACCACGTGGAGCTGCTCCACCGAGCCGTCGACACCGGGGATGAGGATCACCTGGCCCGGGCGAATCAAATCGGGATTCGAGAGCTCGTTGAGCTCGATCACGTCGGATAGGGCTGCGTCGTGGTCACGTGCGATCTCGCTGAGGGTGTCTCCGCGCTTCACGGTGTACTCCAAGGAAAATAGAGCCACAGTCAGGGCGAGAACCGAGCCAACAGCGATGGCGCGGGCGCGTCGATTGACTGGCATGAAGGTCCAACTCCTTCAGGCCCCTGTTCCGTCCGCGGGTCCACCCTAACCGCAGATCGCGAAATTTCCACCAAAACAGGTTTGTCAGTCAGACACGGGGTTTGAGGCCCGGTTTGCCGACGAGCAGGCGTAGCTGGCCGCAAGCGGCGTCGATGTTTCGGCCCCTCGTGTTGCGGACTGTCACATTGACCCCACGCCGACCGAGTTCCCGGGCAAATGCGTCGATGGCCCTCTCGCTCGACGCCGTCTCCTCGGTCAACGGGGTCGGATTGAGCGCGATCAAGTTCACGTGGGCGTGGAGCCGACTGGCGATCGCAGCCAGCTTTGTTGCCTGGTCGGTGGTGTCGTTGACGCCATCCATCATGGTCCACTCGATCGAGAGCCGGCGCCGCTTCTTCTCGAAGTACCCGGCGGCCGCTTCCTCGAGGTCCGCAAGCGGGTAGCGCCGATTGATCGGGACGATCGTGCTCCTCAGGTCGTCATCGGCGGCGTGAAGGCTCACCGCCAGCGAAACCGGCCACGGCTCATCGGTCAGTCGTCGTATTCCCGGCACGATGCCGACGGTTGACACCGTGATCGATCGCGCCGACATGCCCATCACCTCGATCATCCGGCGAATGGCCTCCCTGACCCGGTCGTAGTTGGCCAGGGGCTCTCCCATTCCCATGAAGACGACGTTCGTCAGATGATCGGGGGTGCCTGGCATCCCGATCTGACGGAGGAAAGCCTGCGCGTAGGCCACCTGAGCCACGATCTCGCCCGCCTCGAGATGTCGCTCGAACCCGAACTGGCCGGTGGCGCAGAAGGTGCAGCCGAGCGCACAACCGGCCTGGCTCGATATGCATAACGTGGCTCGGCGTGGATAGCCCATGAGGACGGCCTCGATGGCGGCTCCGTCCGGGGCACGAAACAGCCACTTGCGGGTGGTTCCGCCGTCGGCGGACTGCTCCGCTTCCACGTCGAACGGCCAGAGCGGATCCAGCCTGCTCCTCACCTCGGCCGGGAGATTGGTCATGTCCGTGCTGCTCAGGACAGACGTCCGGTAGAGCCAGTCGCGCAACTGGTCGGCCCGATAGGACGGCTCACCTTCGAGAAGGTTGTCGAGGTCCTCCGGCTGGTGGAGGTAGGGCACGTCAGGCTAGCGAACGGGCCTGTTCGATCCAGGTCCTGGCCCGAGCACCGCTGACACCGGCTGCCTCAGCGATGGTGTCGGGAGTCGCCGAGGCCAGTTTGGAGACATCGTCGATCCCGGCGACTTTCAGACGGCTGGCGAACACAGGCCCGATCCCGTCGATGGCGTCGATCCCCGAAGCCGTCGGAGCAGGAGCGGCGGTCCGCAGGACGGGCGGCTCCGGTTCGCGCGACGCTGCGACCGAGATGAATCGGTCGCGCATCGCCCACACCAGGGCGGCCGCCGCGCCGACGACACCCACGACTTTGGCCAGTGTCTTCATCGGTCATGATCGTACCCATCCTTGGCCCTGACCTACCCTGGCCGGCTGATGAAAGTCGACTTCTATTACCCACCGAGCCCGCCTGAGGGCGCTCCTGACGCGGCGGAGGGCGCGGCGAAGCTCGGCTATGACGGTTTCTTCACCGCCGAGACCCAGTATGACCCCTTCCTGCCATTGGCCCTCGCTGCCGCGGCGGAGCCCGGGCTCGACCTCGGTACGGCGATCGCCGTCGCCTTCCCGAGGTCGCCGATGATCACTGCGATGACCGCCTGGGATCTCGCCCGGATGTCGCGTGGCCGGTTCATGCTCGGGCTGGGGACACAGGTCAGAGCGCACATCGTCCGGCGCTTCTCGTCGACCTGGGATCGCCCGGTTCCCCGTCTGCGGGAGTACATCCTTGCCCTTCGAGCGATCTGGAGATCATTTCAAGACTCGAGCCCGCTTTCCTTCGAGGGCGACTACTACCGGTTTTCTCTCATCACTCCGTTCTTCAATCCGGGTCCCATCCCGAACCCGGATGTGCCGGTCTACATCGCCGGAGTTGGCCCATATCTGAGCCGACTCGCCGGAGAGCTCTGCTCGGGGTTCCATGTCCATCCGTTCCACACGGTCCGCTATCTCGATGACGTGGTCCTGCCCGGTATCGCAACCGGGGCAGCGGGCTCTGGCCGGACGCTCGAGGAGGTGGAGCTGGCCACGACCGTTTTCGTCATGACCGGAGCGACCGATTCCGATGTCGAGCAGGCGATGGGCCCGGTCCGGCAGCAGATTGCCTTCTACGCATCCACGCCCTCATACCTGCCGGTGCTGGAGGCAGAGGGATGGGATTTCGGCGGTGAGCTCAATGCGATGTCGAAGCGGGGCCTCTGGGAGGAGATGGCAGCGCTGGTACCGGACGATGCCGTTCTCACCGTCGGGGTGGCGGCGACAGCGGACCAGCTGGCTGACGCCATTCGGGAGCGCTACGGCGATCGAGTGCAGCGGATCGGCTTCTACACGATCGGCTCCAGTTTGGACGCCGAGCCGGAGGCCCTCCGCGAGGTCATTGGCAAGCTGAAGGCGTAATCAGAAAACGATCGCGCTGGTGGTGTCGACACGGGGGTCCGGGTAGGTGGTGCGGTCCTCGTCGTCGATTTTGATCATGGACACCGGCCCCCAACCGGGTTGGCGGTCGGGCACTTCTTCGATGAGGTGCCCGCGCGACCGCAGGTCTGCGAGCGTGGCCCCGGCGATACCGGGCTCCACCAGGAGACGCGCCTCGGAGAACGGTCCGAACTCCCGGACCACCCATCTCGGCGCGGTCTGAGCCTCCTCGATGGTCTTCCCGGCGAGGATGGCTCGTGCCGCAACCTGAGCCACGAGTTGAGGCTGCACCGAGCCGCCTCGGGTCCCGATCACCCATTTTGGCTCCCGATCGCGGGTCCAGAGGGTGGGGGAGAGGGTGTGCAGCGGGCGCTTCCCGGGCTGCAGCTCGTTCGGATGTCCCGGAGTCAGGGAGAAGCCGCTGCCCCGGTTGTGGAGCAAGAACCCACTCGTGCCGGCCCCGAACGCGGAGCCGGTCCCTTCGAAGTTCGACTGGATGATGGACACGGCCAAGCCCTCTTCGTCGACGACGCACATGTATGCCGTGCTCGACTCGGACCCCATTCTCCTGGGCCAGACTCCCGTTGCGGCCCGGTCGACTGTGTCGGCGGCTCGGCCCAAACGGGCAGGATCGAGGAG
>JARDZU010000087.1 GCA_029240695.1 Acidimicrobiia bacterium
CCAGCCGACGCTGGGGTCCCCCACCACCGTCCCGTCGCCCATGATGCCGAGCGAGAGCCCGATGATCGTGATTGGGGGGTGGAAGGCATTGCGCCGGGCATGGCGCCGGACTACCAGGTTCGCGGGACGACCACGGGCCCGGGCGGCATCGACGTAGTCCTTGCCCATCTCCTCGAGGAGTGAGGAGCGCATCATCCGGGTGACGATGCCGACGGCGGCGTAGCCGAGGGTCAGTGCAGGAAGCACCAGATGCCACAGGGCATCCTTGAGGGCATTCACGTTCCCGGCGACGATGGCATCGATGGTGTAGAAGTTGGTGGGGTGGGGGATGCTGGCCCATATATCGGGATCGGACCGCCCGTGGGGAAACCATCCCAGGTAGGACCAGAAGATGATGAGCAGGACGATCCCGAGCCAGAAGGTGGGCATGCTGGCCCCGCCGACGGCTACCACGCCGGCGACTTGGTCCCCGACGCGATTGCGACGTCGCGCCGCAAAGGTGCCCAGGCCCACCCCGAGGGTCACCGCCCACAGCGCGGCGAAGGCCCCGAGCTCGAAGGATGCGGGAATCCTCTGCCTGAAAACGTCAACGACGGGCGCGGCGGCGACGGCCGACCAGCCCAGGTCCCCTTGCACCACGCCGCCCAACCATGCCAGGTACTGCATGGGTAGCGGCTCATCGAGATTGAACCGTTCCTCGAGGGCGGCGATCTCCTCGTCGGTCATCCCGGGTTCCAGATAGGGGCCGATCGGGGTGCCGCCGATTCGAGTGAGGGCGAACACCAGGACGCTCACCATGATGATGACGAGGGGAAGCCCTAGAAGACGTCGCCCTATGTACCTGTGCACCAGTCAAGCTCCTTGCGGCGAGTCTACGTCACCGCGCCCCGGTAGTCACCCTGACCCGGACCGGATACCCGGAATTGATTTGACAAACCGGACGGTGCTAGCTCACTTGTCGTACAGAGCCCAATACTGCGAGGGCCGCGGCCACATCGGGTTCTCGACGTGGCCCGTGACCCAATCACCGCGCGCGGTGGGGGCACCCTCGTTGGCGGGCATGATCCACATCGCCTCTTCGTAGAGGGCGGTCTGGATCTCGGACAGGATGTCGAGCCGGGTCTGCTCGTCGAGGGCGGTGCGGGCAGAGTTGATCAGCTCGTCGACCGCTGCCGAGTCGGTGTACCCGTCGACGAAGCTGTTCACCGCGCCATAACGCCCGTCGGAGAGGGCGCTGTCGAAGAGATAGGCATCGGGAGTGCTGTACTGCGAGCTGGTGTAGGACCACATCCCCGTCGGGAGCGGGTCGGTCGCCAGGATCTCGTCGAACTGCGCCTCGGGCACAGCCAGCACGTTGACATGGAAGTTGGGGTTCAACGCCTCGATGCTGTCCTTCAGGGTCAGCGCCGCCCCGGTGAATCCCTCATGGGTTTGGTCGCTGTAGATCGACACGGTGAACCCTTCCTCCCAGTATCCGGCCTCGGTGAACAGCTGCTCAGCCATCGCCGGGTCGGTCTCGTAGATGGGGGCATCGGGGTCGTAGCCGTACATCTCAACCGGGAGGATGAAGCTGTTCCGGCCGCCCAGACCGCCGAGGATCCCGTCGATGTAGCCCTGATAGTCGAAGGCGTAGTTGAAAGCCTGCCGGATACGGACGTCCTGGAAGAAATCGAGAGGAATGGTGTCCCCTTCCGGGAGTGCACCCTCGGCGATGTTCATGTTCATCCCGATCTGAAGCACCTGCAGGTCGAGCACGCTGGTGTCGACTACGGCGTGCTCGATCCCCTCGAAGGAGGGCACGTCGGTTGGGCTGATGTCGACGATGTCGTACTCACGGGCCTGCATACCGGTGGCCGGGGAGTCGACGATCAACTCCCAGCGCACGGGGAGGTGGGCCGGCTCGCCCCAGTAGTCGGGGTTGATGTCGAACTGCATGCGGTCGGCGCGCTCCCAGGAGGCCAATGTGTACGGGCCGGTGCCCACCATGTTCTGGGCCATATATTCGTTGGGCTGGCCGGCAGCGATCCCACCATTGCCCTCCACCGCATCCTGACTCACCACGGACGCAACTGGGTGAGCAGCTAGGAAGGCGAGGAAGGAGGCGTCTACCTGGTTCAGCGTCACCTCGAACGTTTGATCGTCCACCACCGTCGTCTCGACGACGTTCTCGAAGAGCGAAGCCTGACCCTCAGGCAGATTCATCTCGACCACCCGGTCCCAGGAGTACTTGACGTCCTCGGCGGTCATCTCGGACCCATCGGAGAAGACCACGTCTTCCCGGAGGGAAAACGTGTAGGTGAGCCCGTCTTCGGAGACCATCCCGTTGTCGATGGTGGGCACCTCGGTGGCCAGTGATGGGATCACGGATCCGTCCTCGGGGGCAAGGGCGACAAGTCGGTCGTAGACATTGAGGATCACGTCCATGCCCACATCGTTCCCGTTCACCGCGGCAGGATCGAGATTGAACACGTCGTCGTTGACCGTTGCCACGAGCACATCGGGGTTGGGGACCTCCCCACTGGCTGCGCTGGTACCTGACGTGTCTCCGGTAGTGCTGTCCGTCGTCTCCCCGCTGCTACAAGCCGCGGTAACCAGCGCGAGGACGGCGACCAAGGCCAGCATCCTCCACGCAATCGTTTTACGTCCCATGTGAGGTCCTCCTCGAATTTTGTCCCACAAGAACTGGCTTAGATTGTTTGCCCAATCGTTTGCAACGCTAACCAGGAGCGGAAGGCACTGCAACCGATACGGGGTGCTTTCTGGGCGGATCCACGGCTAGGGTCCGTCGGCCAAAAACCGAGAATGGAGTGACGTCGTGGAGTCCCCCAACACAAATCTCTACCCCCATTTCAGCGACGTCGAGGTCGAAAGGCGGCGAGCGCTGGTCGGAGAGTTCATCGAAGAGCACGAGCTCGATGGTTTGGTCGTCTTCGGCTGGTCGGCACAGAACCGCACCGCCCAGGCCGACGTCTATTACCTCTCCGGCTACCTCGGGATGCGGGACAACTATGTCGTCCTCTCCGCCGGGGGCGAGACGACACTCTTCGCCCAGAGCTACAACCACGTCCCAAACGCAACCGAGGTCTCCTTTCTCGACGATGTGAGATGGGGTGGGGTGGACAACGGCGAGACGGTTGGTGAAGAGCTCCTTCGACGAGGGCTTCGCAATGTTGGAGTCGTCGGGTGGATGCCGTATCAGCAACACGCCTCTATGCGGCGGACGACCGGAGAACAGTGCCAGTTCGAGGATGTCACGCCCTCGTTCCGCAAGATCCGGCTGAAAAAGAGTCCCGAGGAGCTCGAGTGGCTACAACAGGGTGCTGCCTTCACCGATGCCGCCCTGGCCGGGTTGCGTGACGCGTTGAAGCCGGGGATCAGGGAGTACCAGTTGGCCGCGGCCATAGAGACGTCCTATCTAGCCGACGGTGGGACGACCGGCTTCTACTACCTGGCCTCCACCCCGATGAGCCAACCGGAACGCTGCGTTCCTTCCCAGGTGCTCTCCAATCGAGTGATCGAGATCGGTGACGTCGTGACGTGCGAGATCGCCATCGCCTATGCCGGCTACGCCGGTCAGTGCCTCCGCACATTCACCGTCTCGGCAGATCCAACGCCCCAGATCGCGGAGCTTCATGCCACCGCCGAAGACGTCTATCACGGCGTGGCGAATGCGATTCGCACCGGCGCCGGAATCGAGGATGTGTGGGAGGCATCGGACGCCATCTCGGAACGGGGATTCACGATCAGGGATGGCCTTGTGCACGGTTACGGAATCGGTCTTCTCCCCCCATCGATCCGAACCAGGGAAACGACTCACGGCGTAGACGACGATTGGGTCTTCGAAGCAGGCCAGACGATCGTGATCCAACCCAACGTGATCTCACCGGACGAGACAGTCGGCGTCCAGGTCGGCGAGCTTTGCGTGGTGACCGACGATGGGGCACGCTCGCTCCACTCCTACCCGTTTGAGCTGATCAAAGCGGGATGACCCGTCGGGTCACCCACCCGGGGCGATCGGCTTGATCGAGTTCACGTCGCCCACGACTGTCCCGAGATCGGCGGCGGCCGCCCGCTCGAGGAGCTCGGCCGCCACGATGAGATCCTGGGCGCCGGTACCGACCGACTTGAAGAGCGTCATCTCCTCCGGCTGCTTCCTTCCGGGTGTAATCCCGGCCACGAGGCTGGCCAGGTCTTCGGCGTGCTCGGGCTGGAAGCCGTGGTTCGATACAGCCTGATATGCGTCGCCGGCCTCATCGAGGACGAGCGAGGCCGAGTCGCAGACGACCCGATCGAAGGAGTCGAAGATCCCGGGGTCGACCTCGACACGATCCCTACTGGCCGGCCCCACCGAATTCACATGTACACCGGGGTGGAGATGCTCGGCCAGAAGCACGGGGGCCGTCGCCTTCGTGGCGAGCGTGATCATCTCGGCACCCTGGAGGGCATCCTCCAAGGTCGGCGAGTCGACGAGAATGCCGGAGACGAATCGCGACATGTCCTCCACGAACGCTCGTCGGTTCTCCGGCGTTCGGGCGAAGACCCGCACTTCGGCCGCAGGCCTCACCAGTTCGAGGGCGCGAAGCTGGCCCCGGGCCACTGGCCCGGTGCCGACGATCGCCGCCACTCCCACGTTCCGGGGAGTGAGCAGGTCGGTGGCGAGGGCGGAGACGGCACCGGTGCGGAGGTTGGTGATCTCCAGGGCATCGACGACGCCGATCAACTCGCCGGTGCTGAGCCGATGTACGTAGATCGTGTATCTCATGCCCACTCCGGATGTCCGGTGGAGGACTTTGAATCCCAGCAGGTCCTCACCGGCAACGAACGCAGGGAGAGAGCGGAGCCATCCCTTGGGATGGGTCAGGTCGATGCGCCCAAGACCGATCCCCTCAGGCCCTGTCGGCAGCGAGAAAAGCCGGCGTATGGCGTCGAGGACCATCTCGTCATCGATCAGCTGGTCTACGTCGGCCGCATCGAGGATTCTCATGGTCAGACGGGGTTGCGGCCGATGAAGAAATCCGCGAACGGCTCGTCCCCCGGTGCGATCCCGGCCTTCCGGGCGCCTTCCGTCGAGGTTCTCATCTGACTCTCGGACAGCTTCATCGCGGGCTGTCGGATCGGCCCTCCGTTGTACCCGTTGAGCCATGCCTGGAACTTCCACAGATAGCGGTGCACGAAGTTCGATCCACCCGAGCTCATGGTCACCGACCGAGCGTCTCGAGCCGGCTGAATGCGCCAGTACTCGCCCATGGCCTCCTCCGTCTTTCCGGCGCGGAGCATGTCGAGGAGTCGCGGGACATACGACCCGTAAAACTCGTAGTTGCTCGTCCCCATCCACTGCATGTCGAAGATGTCCACCCACATGGGCGCGTTGAACTCCATTGGGTCGGAAAGGAGCACGTCGGCATCCTGCAGGCGTCTGAAGGTCTCGTAGGTGTTCATCGTCTGCTGTCTTCCCAGCTCGTACTTGACAGCCACGATGGTGTCGATCCCGGTCAACCGGTCGAGCACGTCGGCAGGGAACCCATGAACATCGAGACGCCGCAGGTTGGAGTGCTCGACGACGAAGAGGACGACCGCGAGATCCGTTGCCCGGCAGATGTCGACCGTGTAACCCTCGACCTCGTGTGCCGATGAGGGATAGAAGCTGTTCGGGTGCCCGAGCAGCATCCCGTCGAGACCGAGGGCGCGAGCGTCGTTGGCCATGTCGATGATGTCGCCGGGCGTGTCGAACACTCCCTGCAGCAGAAACCGATGCTCCCCGGACGCCTCGTCGAGGGCGATCTCCATGAATGTGCGCATCTCGTCGAGAGTCGTGCCCGCCTCGGAGACGAGAAGGGCGCCCCAGAACCCGAGCTCGATGTTGCGTCTCACATCGTGGCGGATGGCGGCCTCATTCAGCGACCTGAGATCTGACGTGTATGAGGGGATGAGCACGTTGCATGCCCCATGGAAGATCTCCCTCGCCCAAGCCTTGGCCTCTCCCCTGGTGTATTCAGGCTGCTCCGGCATGGCCCGGACTCTATTCGCACAAACGTATGCGCTGCTAGCGTCGGGTCCTCAGGTGCAATCCATTGCGGCAACTCACGGCCCCTGATCCGCGAGGAGAGAGGAGATCACCGAACATGACAGCGCTGAGCCCCGCCAAGGAGACGGCGTTCGAAAAGATCACCGGGCTCTGGATCGCGATTCCCACCCCGTTCACGCCGTCGGGGGAAATCGATGAGGGGACGCTTCGCAAGACAGTCGACTACTACATCGAGGGCCTGGCAGTGGACGGCATCTTCTGCGGTGGGGTAATGGGCGAGTTCTGGTCGATGACGATCGAGGAGCGTGCCCGTGTCCACGAGCTGGTGGTGAGTGCCGCTACCGGGCGGGTGCCGATCATGGCGCACATCGGGCATCACGTGTACTCGGAGGCCGCCAGGCTGAGCCGACATGCAGAGGAGATCGGCGCAGACTTCGTGATAGCGATCAACCCGTACTTCCCGATCAAGCCGAGTGACGACATCGTGCGCGATTGGTACCGGCGGCTCACCACGGAATCCGCGGTGCCATTCTTTCTCTTCAACACGTCCTACTCGGGATATGCACTGAGCCCGCAACTCATCGCCGAGCTCAGCGACCTCGAGACGGTGTGCGGTATCAAGAATCCGAAGCCGATGGAGCACCTGCTCGAAGTTCAGGACCTCGTGGGCGACCGGATCGTGGTCTGTGACGCCGATGAGGGGGACTGGCTCGGGCTGCACCTGGATCATGGCTTCCCGGCATTGATGTCGACACCTGCTCTCGCCATGTATCAGACACCTGATCGCCGCCCGATCCTGGACTACACACGGCTCGCTGACGCAGGGGACATCGATGGGGCCTGGGCGCTCCAGAAGACGTTGGACCAGGAACGCGATGCATTCAAGCGATGGATGCGCGACCAGTGGCTGGCACAGGGTGGCGGGGCGATCCCGATCGCCGAGCTCAAGGGCTGGCTGGGCCTGATGGGCCTGCCGCAGGGGCCGGTCCGCCCGCCGCTGATCCCACTCAGCGACCAGCGCCTGGAAACCCTGCGTGCCGACCTGGACGGGCTCGGCTTGCTCGACTCGCTTGCTTCCTAAAGGAGGGACTCCGTGACACCTGGTGATGTCGACTTCAAGGACGCCGTAGGGAAGATGCACACCGAGGTCTTCGGCCGGGTGACGAACACCCCCTGGTACTCCGATGCGGTCTACGAACGATTCTCCGATGCCGAGTACCAGCGTCGGTTCAATGCGACCCAGGAGAAGATGAAGCGGCTCGGCCTCGACGTGTTGATCGCCTCGGGCGGGCCCAATCATTGGAGCTGGGGAGGCGGGATGCGCTGGCTCAGCAACCACTGGGAGTGGCACGGCATGTCGGCCTACGCCGTGGTCCCTCCCGAGGGGGAGCCTGTCCTCATCTGCGGCCCGGGAGGGGCCCATCGTGAGGCAGTCCGGAGAGCAACACCCCTGAAAGACGTGAGGCACTCCCGCTGGGGGCACTCCGGAGACGTGATCGTCGAGTTGATCGAGGAGTGGGGCCTAGCCGACGCCACGATTGGGATGTCTTGTGTAGATCCCGTCTACGGGCACCATCTTCCCGTCGACGAGTGGGAGAGACTGCGTGACGGGCTACCCGAGGCCACCCTGGAGCGTGTCGGGGATTTCTTCCACGAGCTGGTTCACAAGAAGAGCCCCGAGGAGATCGAGTGTGTGCGCAAGGCAGGCCAGCTGATGGACCAGGCCTTCTACGCCATGTCCGCCATAGCCCGTCCCGGCGTCACCGAGTATCAGCTGGCGGCCGCGGCCACCCACGCCGTGATGGACGGCGGTGGCCAGACGGACTTCAACATCATCGGATCGACGCCGATGAACGACCCCGGCATGGTGTTCGGCAACCCGTGGCCATCGAGCCGGCGGCTGGAGAAGGGCGACATCATCATCAATGAGCTGGCCTGCGGATACAACGGATACTCGGTTCAGCTGGGTACCCCCATCTGCATCGGTGAGCCGCCAGCCTGGATCCGAGACTTCTTCGACGAAGTCGTCGTTCCCGGATTCGACCTGATGGCGCAGCAGCTGGTCGGGGGCAACACCTGGGACGACGTGATGAAGGCGGGCGCCTTCTTCCGCGAAAAGGGTTACGACTCGAGATCGCTGTATCTCCACTGCATCGACTTCGTCAGCCACCCACCACATGTGATGGTGGACCATGTGGTCGCCGGGGATGACGAGCTCGATCTAGAGGCCGGGACGGTGGCCATGCTGGAGCCGACCATCATCACACCCGACGGGCTGTTCGGGATCTTCTTCGGGCGCACCTTTGTGCTGGCCGACGGCGGCCACGAGCAAGTGACGAAGTTCCCCCACGAGCTGATCGTGGTCTAGCCGCAGGGACGGTCAGTTCGCGAACCCAGGGTTGCAGCCATCGCTCAGCGAAGTCCAGCGCCCTCAGTTCGCGAACAATTACAAGAGGCTCAGACGATCGTGCCGCCGAGCTGCCCAGCCATCCAGTCGTCCACCCACGGCGCGAACTTGTAGCTCAGGTTGCTGACACCATGGGTTGCGTCGTCGACGGTGACCAAGGTCGCGTTGGGAGCTTCCTCGGCGATCCGCCGGGCATGATCGACTCCGATGAGGGGATCGAGCATCCCATGTACCACCACCAACGGCTGCTCGATCTTGTCGGCGACACCGGTGAGATCGAGGGCTTTCGCCTTCTCCCTGGCCTCCTCGTCTGAGGCGGACCACGAGTACTTGCGGAAGGCCCCTCTGGTGACCCCGGGCAGCTCGTCCCAGCAGTCGATCCAGTTGTACGGGCCGCAGTTGGCAACGGCCGCCGTGACCCGGGGCTCGAAGGCGGCCGCCCGGCAGGCGTAGTAGCCGCCGAGACTGGCCCCGATCAGACCGACCCTCGTCGCGTCGATTTCCTCCCGTTCCTCCAGGTAATCGATGGCCGCGGACACCGCTACCTCGTAGTCGTGGCGTATCGGCAGCTTGGTGCTGATCTCGCCCTGGCCGGGGCCATCGAGGCTGAGTACGGCCATGCCCCGGCGGAGCAGCGTTCCGCGACCCCCATGACGCTGCTCTTTCGTCGAGTCGAGACCGGGTAGGAAAACAACGATCGGGGCGGGACCGCCACCCGTCGGGACTGACAGGAGCCCGACGAGGTCGGCATCGGGGAACGGGATGCTGACCTTCTCGACCGGGGGCTGCATGAACGGGAGGACACGGTCATGACACTCGAGCATCTTGGCGAGACCGTGAGCGTGAGCCTCCTCGTCGTCGACCGAGAGGAAGTAGGACAGGTGATAACAGGCCGCCGCGCTCAGGAACGACGACACCGCGGAGATGTGGCGCCCCTCCTCCCAGGCCTGCTCGCCCATCTCTTCGTGCACTCGGGCGGTCTTCATCCATTCCGGTCCCCAGTCGGGCCAGGTGCCGATTCTGTCGACCGTTCCGGTCAGGTCGCCGAGGGCGATCCCGTGGAGAAAGCGAGCGGCCCAGATGTCGAGGACCTCCTGGACAAGCGGATCGGAGTGGTGGATAGTGCGGGTCGTTGCGGGATCGACTCTCACTGGAGGGCGCCTGCTCTCTCCACCATCGGCGACACCGCCACAGCCTCGCCGTTCCGCTTCGACGACTCGAGAGCGGCATGAACCACGGCGAGAGCTCTGATCCCTTCTAAGGCACCCACCTCGATCTCAGCTTCCCCTCTGATGGCGAGGGCGAACTCGTCTAACTGCTCGCGGAACATGTCGGTGTGAGGCATGTCGACGGACGGTCGGTTCGACTCCCGGTATGCCTGGCTGACGAGGGTGCTCTTCGAGTCCACGAGATGGGACTCATCCCAGTTGTTGAAGTCGAGATCGTAGAAGAGGTTCGCCTCCGTGCCCTGAAGGCGCAGCTGATAGACCCCCGGTGAGGCCCAGCCGGTGCCCAGATACCCGAGAGGGCCAGACTCGAACTCGAGGATCGACATGATCGCGTCCGGCACCTCCGACTTGGTGTACAGCTTCCGCGCATGGCTCGACACTGAAGCGACCGGGCCGAGGAGATATTGGAGGTTGTCGGCGTGGTGGACACCCAGCTGGATCATCGCCCCGCCCGGGCTCTTGTCGGCGAACCAGCGCCAAGTGTCAGTGGTCAGCTCCAGACCCCGCTCGTTCGAGAAGTTGGCCTCAGCCAGCGACACCTGGCCGATCTTGCCGGTCTCTATCCACTGCTTCATGGCCCGATGCCCCCCGAGCCGCCGCGCGCTGTGCCCGACTGCGAAAGTTTTGCCGGATGTGGCCGCCGCTCTGGCTATCTCACCGGCGTCCTCCATCGTGTGGGCTATCGGCTTGTCGGTGTAGACGGCCTTGCCCGCGTCGAGACTCTCGAGGATGACGCTCTTGTGCGTGTCATTCGGGGTGGTGACCAGCACTCCCTCGATCTCCGGGTCGGAGAGCAGCTCGTCGAGAGAGGAAGCAGCCTGAGGAACGCCGAACTCCTCCTGGAACGCGCTCCGACTCTCGGTTGAACGGGAGAAGCAGCTCGCCAGCTCGATCACTGTGCCCCGTTGCGCCCCTCTGGCGAGCACCCGGGCCCAGCGGCCCAGCCCTATAGAGGCGAGTTTGACCCGCTCACTCATCGGTCCCCTCCTCATCGGTCTCGAGGAGAAGGTCGAGCTCCTCGATGTTGTTGGCGAAATCATCGTGGGGGAAGAAACACACCAGGGACATCCGCTCGTTTGGATCTGCCATGGTTGCGTGTGGCGTCCCCGCGGGAATGCGGTACCAGGACCCCGGGCCAACGGGATGCACCACACCATCCAGCCAGACCCGGCCGCGACCCGCTACCACGTAAACGATCTCCTCGCTCTGCGGGTGTAAATGCGGTGATCTGGTGGGAACGTGCTCGATGAGGACCTGGCGCACGGTTGAAGCACCCTGGCCAGCGGTTTTGAACGGATCGGCGGTGGACCTTCCGGGAAAGTCGCGAAAATCGAGGTCGTCCGGGCCGACAACGGTCAAGATCGAGGTCTCCGCAGCTTCAGGATGGACTCCACCGTGGTAGCGATCTCGTTGGCCACGGTGGTGGCGAACTGCCCGGCGCGCTCTTCCTCCGCCCAGGCCGGGTTCCCATACCAGCCGTCGTCAGCGATCTCGGTCACGTCTGTGATATATCCGTACACCTCCCGGGAGCGACGCATTGCGTCCAATTCATCAGCACGCTCCGGCCGCGTCGGCTCCGTCACCCGACCCGAATGGAACAGCTCCGGATCGTGGGCAAGCACCGCCAGGGTCTCGATCCCGCCACCATGAGTGAGCTCCCCCCCTGCCGGGGCGTAGATGCGCTGCGCCGTGTAACAGGCGTGCGCGGTGACGAACAGGACCTCCTCGCGGTCCTGGACATCGGTGGCCACGGCATCGAGCGAGGCGATGTTCCCCTCGTGCCAGTTGACGAAGACGAAGGTCCTCGCCCCCATTGCCACCAACTCCTCGCACAGGTTGGCCAGGTACGCCTCGAAGACATCCCGGCGTATCGAGATCGTGCCGGGATGCCCGGCGTGGATCGG
>JARDZU010000256.1 GCA_029240695.1 Acidimicrobiia bacterium
GCAATCTCGCGATCGGCAGCGATCTGGATTCGCCGTCCCTCCAACTCTTCCCAAACCTTCATTCTCCCGGCTTCTTCTCCTTCGAGAGCCTCGAGACGCCCGGCGAGCTCGGCGATCTGCCTCTTCCGCTCTGCCGCTCCCTCCTCGATCGAGCCGAGCCGCTCTTTGAGTCGGGCCCGTTCGCCCTCGAGGGCATCGACGGATTTCTGGAGCCGGCCCATGGCCTCGGCCCGTCCAGCCAGTGCCGCCTCGGCCGATTCGAGCTGTTCGAGGACCCCCCGTTCCAGGTCGCGGCTCTTCTCGAAATCGCGCTTGGCGGCCGTGTGGATGGAGGATGCGCGGGAAAGCTCCGTCTTTGCCTGTTCGGCCATCACCCGGGCTGTCTCGACCATCGCCGGCCCGGCCCCGTCGGGCTGGGCGATCTGGACACCGTCGATCGACACCAGGTCGCCTTCAGGAGTCACCGCCCTCAGGGCAGGATGGCGGGCGACCAGGGCAAGAGCGGATCCCCATCCCTCCACGAGGAGGACATCGCCGAGCAAATGACGGGCCAAGCCAAGGTCAGCACGCGGTCCGAGCCGATCCACCAATGCATCCACGCCGGACGCCGCGGCGATCTCGGATGCCGGCGCCGAGCCCCGGTTCACCGCCGACACGACCGGTACGCCGCCTCCTCCGTCAGCCTTGACCGTCTCCACCGCCTCCTTGAGCCGATCGACGCTTTGGAAGGCGACAGCGTCGGCCCAGCGCCCCAGGGCCGCGTCTACCGCCTTCTCCAACCCGGCCGGGATGTCGAGACGGGAGACGAGAGCCCCAAGAGCTCCGTCCACGGTCTCCACCTTGCGCCGGGATTCGATGTCGAAACTGCCGGACAAGGCAGCTTCCAAGGCATCGACTCTCGCCTCGGTGGCAGCAACAGCCAATCGTGCCTCGGTGATCGCTTCCTCGGCCTCGGACCATGCCTTTTGATCGGTCTCGCGCCGGCGGCTCGCCTTCTGATAGCCCTGCTGGAAACCGGACACGTCCTCGTCGAGGGCACGAATCTCGTCATTGATCCGCGAGATCTCGCCCGATTCGTCGCCGAGCTGCGAGTCGACGACGGCGAGTCTGCGATTGATGCCCTCCACCTCGCGGCCGTCGCGCACACCGGCAGCCTGGAGCACCGATAGCTCGCCACGCACTGCCGCCAGCGCTCCCTCCGGGGACAACGCATTCTGGGTGGCGATAGCCCGCTCCTCGTCTTCGAGACGTCTGAATCTCACTTCCATGGCCTCCGCATGGGTTGTCGCCTCGGTCTCGGAGGCATTGACTCCAACGAGCTCGTCGACGATCCCGCCAAGCTCCGAACGAAGATCCGATCGGCGGTCGATCCCGGCCTGCCTCCTCCCGCTGACGGCACGGCTTCTCTCCTGGGCGACAGCTCCGAGACGTCGCAATCTCTCGACCGTTGTCTCGAGACGGGCAGCTGCCCCGGTGTCGCGTTCGAGCTCCATTCCGACCGTCGATGCCCGAGCTGTCAAGGCCTCGACGGATGCTGTGAGGACGCCCAGTTCCGACTCGTCGGATGCGATTTGACCGGTCAGTGTCTCCAGGGTGACGCTCCCGGCATCCATCTCGGTCTCGAAGGCATCCAGGGCCGCCCCGGCGAGGTACAGACTCAGATCGCGCACCTCGGATTTGAGCCCGTGATAGCGCTCGGCTGCCCGCGCCTGACGGCGGAGGGGTCTCAACTGCCGCTCGATCTCCCCGATGAGGTCCTGGAGTCGGAGCACGTCCTCGTCGGTTCGTTCGAGACGTCGCTCGGCTTTCTCCTTGCGGCGGCGGTGTTTGAGGATGCCTGCTGCCTCCTCGATCACGGCCCGGTGGTCTTCGGGCGAGGCGTTGAGCACCTCGTCGACCTGACCCTGCCCGATGATCACATGTTGATGACGGCCAACGCCTGAGTCACTGAGCAGTTCCTGCACATCGAGCAGCCGGCAGCCCACCCCATTGATCTCGTAGTCGGACGAGCCATCCCGGTAGAGACGACGGGTCAGGGCCACCTCGTCGAGATCCAGGGGCAGCCTCCGTTCGGCGTTGTCGATGATCAGCGTTGCCTCGGCCCGATTCAACGCAGGCCGGGTGGCGGTGCCGGCGAAGACGACGTCCTCCATCTTCCCGGTCCGCAAAGACTTGGTGGACTGCGTACCCATCACCCACGACAGGGCGTCGACCAGATTGGACTTGCCGGAGCCGTTCGGGCCCACGACAACGGTCACTCCGGGCCGGAACTCGAGTCGAGTCCGGTCGGCGAAAGACTTGAAACCGACGAGCTTCAGTGACTTCAAATACACAGCAAACACCTGGCAAATGACACGACTGTGATTACCCGAAGCAGGCTAACAGCGGCCTCCTGCCTAGTCGCTCTTCATCGGGTTCGGGTAGATGAAGAAGTCACGCAAGGTCAGATCGGGGGCCACCGCGTCGGATTCCACACCGGTCACGATCGCCATCGATGGTCCGGCCCACAGCCAACCGATGAGCCGATCGACGTTGTCGGCAGGCCCCTGGGCGAAAACCTCGACCCGGCCGTCAGCGACGTTCCTGACCCAGCCGACGAGACCCAGCGAGCGCGCCACCTGGCGGCAGCCCTGTCGGTATCCGACCTGCTGCACCTGCCCTGAGACATTGGCATGGACCGCCTTGATCAAGCTCGCTCCGGCTGACAGTTGGGACAGACATGACCTGACAACGCTCTGCCCGCTTAGGGGATCGTACCGGCCGCCTCTCCGACCCGTATCAACGGCTTGGATCCCTCCGATGGACGGCGATCCCGACATTCCATGCCCTGAGATGGCGGTTATTCCGAGGAACGTGCATCGGATGTCTGTCGTCCAGCCGGAGGAAGTCGCGGGGATCAGCCCGACGGACTCTGACCGGGTCTGGTTTCCCGCTGGAGTACGTTTGGGACTTCCTGAGCAAGGGTCACAGCAATCAGCGTGAGGATGCGTTGCACGGACGCGGCGTAGAGTCCGGAACCTCTTGATCGAAGAGATCCTGCAAATCGAAGAGGTCATACCCATCCTTCAACAGGCTTGGACTTGGCTCCTCGATCAGGTTTGGCTTTGGGTTGTCGTCGCCGTTGTCATCTATTTTTTCGTAGGACGAAGATCACCGGCTCAGGAAAATCTCGACCGACACGACCCGTTTGGCGGCTCTTTGTGATTTCTTCCGACTCGGCACGCGTTCAGGTGGGAGCCGGGCCACTGACCGTATGAGGGTTTCGACCTTGTCGGCCAATGATTCGAGAGAATCCCTGTTCGAGCGTTTCCCTGGTCACGGATTAGCCGGCTGACAGGTCGGGCAGAAGTGACTCGATCGGGCCCTGATGACGATGCGATGGATCGGCGTGCCGCAGTTGGGGCAGGGAAGGTCGGTTCGGCCATAAACGCGCAACCGGTCGAGGTTCTCCCCCGCCCGTCCATCGGGTAACAGATATGCCAGGTCGTCGAGACTCGTCCCGCCATTGTCGATGGCATCGCCCAGAACGC
>JARDZU010000257.1 GCA_029240695.1 Acidimicrobiia bacterium
GGCGGCCACGGGTTCAAATCCCGTCAGCTCCACCGAATGCCCCTGTTCAGGGTTGTGAAACCCGGATCCCTCGTTTCTCGCGCGAAGTGGTTGCTGATGCTTTGTCCTCGGCGGCGCGCCGGACAACCTCCCGATATCTTCACCGGGTCATGAGATTGGGCATCACAAATCGAGATACATCACAGAAAGAAAGGGCATACCGATGGCGGAACTACTGGTCGACTTCATCACCTCCTTGGATGGCTATGCATCGGGGGAGGGTTGGCCGGGCTTCTGGGGCCTAGAAGGGCCGGAGTACCTTGCTTGGCTCGAGGAACAACCCGAAGTCACGTACTTGATGGGCGCCAACACCTATCGGCTGATGTCCGGCTTCTCGGCCGGAGAGCTACCAGCCGGGACGGACGAGTTCACTGAAGATGAGCAGGACTCGATCGACGGACTCACCCGAGCGACGAAATTCGTCTTCTCAACGACTCTTGAGGAGCCGCTGGCGTGGGCGAACAGCACGGTCGTAAGAGACGATGCGGTCGAAACGGTACGGGCAATGAAGGTGGACGACGCGGGGATCTTGAGCACCATTGGAAGCCTCAGCCTCGCCCGAGCTTTGCTTCAAGCCGGACTCGTCGACAGGTTCCGGGTGGGGATGTTCCCGGTGATCACAGGCGCCACCGGAGCGGAACGCATCTACGACGGCTACCCAGACGTCGCCCTCGACATGATCGGCAGTCACACATTCGATAACCGCATCCAGGTAGTCGAGTACCGACCACGGGTGCTTGAACGACCTCCGCTCGCTGCCACCCGTTGACGCGATTGGCGAGGCGGGCCGAGAAGACTCAGCGCGATGGCGCTGTTGACGATTGGGTCAGACTCCTGGTGATGACAGTCTGAGATGCTCGCAGCCAGCACGACCGTTGTGGACGAAACCCTGTGTCAACTCTCTAGAAGGTCCGTGGTGCCCACGGTGTGCTCTTGGACAGAAGCTATGAGACCCCCTGTTCGCGGCGGAGTCGCCATATCGATTCGGCGGGCCAGCGACGGGCCCAGGCCAGAGCTTCCGCCGACCGGTAGCTGCTGGTTGCATTGGGTTTGGGAACGGGTTCTATCAGATCCTCAATAGCGAAGTGATTCGCACGGAAGAGCCTGATCCACTCGCCGTATGGAAGTTGGAATACCGTCTCCTCCCCGTCGTCGATCGAGTGCAAACCGAAGTAGTCGAGTACAAGCCGGTCACCGACCTCGTCGACGTCGGCCCGCCAGCAGACGGTCTCGAACGGTGAGTGATGGTTGAAGGCGAACAGGCCGCCGGATTTGAGCAGTCGCGCGACCTCTGGGACGGTCCGGTACGGGTCGGCGAAGGTCATGGCACCGTGATCGCAGAAGACGATGTCGAAGCTGGCATCGGGGAAAGGCACATTCTCGGCGCTGGCATGAACCAGAGGAAAATCGACTTCTGCTTCGGCCATCAGCCTTCGGGCGTGCTCAAGTTGACGTTGGGATAGGTCCAATCCGACCATCCGTGCTCCTCGCAACGCAAGTGCGATAGACCATTGAGCAGCCCCACAGCCCAACTCGAGGACGTCCTTTCCAGCCACCTCGCCCAGGATCTGCAATTGTGACTCTGGCACTTGCGCTGTGCCCCAAGCGTTTCCTCCACTCTTGGCGAGCTGGCCGCCATGCAACTCCTGGTACTCGTCACTGAACGAATCCCACATCTGTTGGCTGCGGGCGGCATGTGTGGAGAGCCCGGGAAGGCGCGATTCCTGGTCGGTCACGCCCGGAGTGTAATTTCGACGTGTCCGATTCCGGTTGGCGTCGAACTCTTAGCCGATTAGGGATCTCCCAGCCCGTGAATAGGTTTCCTCCGAGACCGCGGTCTCGGGTGGTCCGAATCGACCATGGTGAAGAGACGGAGCGGTTCGAGTCCTCTGGGTGGGCGCATCGCGGATTCCGGGTGCCGAATACCGTCGACACTCAGTACGCCACCGCTTGTGGACGCAAAACCTGCCGTGCTCGGGATTGATGTGATGGCATCCGTGCGCGAGGCGATTCGGCGGCAGGATGCGTCGACGCCGTCCCTGCTCCCAATCCATTGACGTGCGCGAGACTGACCACATCGTGAAGAAGATCGGCTTTCTCTCGTTCGGCCACTGGTCGGACTCACCTCACTCGCAAGTGCGCACCGCCTCGGATGCACTTCTCCAGTCGATCGAGCTGGCCGTCGCCGCCGAGGAGGTCGGTGTCGACGGCGCTTACTTCCGCGTTCACCATTTCGCCCAACAGCTCGGCTCGCCTTTCCCTCTCCTCGCGGCTGTCGGTGCACGAACCAACCGGATCGAGATCGGCACCGCAGTCATCGACATGCGTTATGAGAACCCGTTCTACATGGTCGAGGATGCCGGGGCGGCCGACTTGATAGCGGGTGGACGCCTCCAGTTGGGGATCAGCCGGGGGTCACCGGAGCAGGTGATCGACGGGTTTCGCCACTTCGGGTACGCGCCTGCTGAGGGTGAGACAGACGCTGACATGGCGCGAAGACACACCGACGTGTTCCTGGATTTGCTCGAGGGCAAGGGGTTTGCTGAGCCGAACCCGCGACCTATGTTCCCCAACCCGCCCGGTCTGCTTCGGGTCGAACCGTATTCAGAAGGCTTGCGCGATCGGATCTGGTGGGGCTCAGGTTCGAACGACACGTCGGTCTGGGCCGCTCAGAAGGGGATGAACATGCAGACGTCTACGTTGAAGTTCGACGAGAGTGGGGAGCCGCTCCACCTCCAGCAACGCAAGCAGATCGAGGTCTATCGGGAAGCGTGGACGGAAGCCGGCCACACCCGTGAGCCCCGGGTATCTGTCAGCAGGAGCATTTTCGCTCTGGTCGACGATCGGGACCGCGCCTACTTCGGTGGTGGCAGGCAGGAGAGCGATCAGATCGGGTACATCGACGAGAACACCCGGGCCATCTTCGGGCGTTCCTACGCGGCCGAGCCGGATGTACTCATAGAGCAACTGGCTGAAGATGAGGCCATCGCAGCCGCCGACACGCTCCTAATCACCGTGCCCAATCAGCTAGGTGTCGAATACAACGCTCACGCCCTGGAGAGCATCGTGAAGTACGTCGCACCAGGACTCGGTTGGCGCTGACCCCAGGGGGTCGCCCTGGTTCGCGGCTCAGCCTCATCAAAGGAGCCGACAGCCTTCAGCTCCTCGTAGATGTCGGGCTGCGCGACTCCTCGTGGCTGGCCGCGTTCGAGTGGCTCGTAGTCATTGGCGGAGTCGCCTGGCCGGTCGTTTCTGGGCCTGTCCGAGTGGCGTGGAAGATCTCGTGCGGCATCAGTCCGAGTGTGATGGCCCCCCTTGGTCGACGCTGTGATCCGATCGGGAGAGTGTGAGGAAATGCACGTCCTTGGTCAGTTTCAGTATCTGCCTCGAGAGGTCGAGCAGCTCGATGTTCTGTCCCTCCTCCTCCTGAACCATGGTCCACTGCTGATCGGCGACCACCTGGCGTCGAGCGTCGGCGCGGTAGATCGG
>JARDZU010000088.1 GCA_029240695.1 Acidimicrobiia bacterium
AAGACCCATCCCACCCGATTTCCGTCGGCCTTCCACAGGATCAGTGGGCCCAGCGCCCCGAAGAGAAGGGCGGTGCCGAATAGAGCCAGTGATTCCACATCGATACCCCGAGGCCACCAGCCGAGGACGCCACCCAAGACCAGTGCCGATAGGAGCACCAAAGTGAGAATGGCCAACAGCGCGGCTGACCTGTTCCCTCCGTGGAGTCGTTCCTCTCCGTCCCTCATGCAGGGCACAGATTGGTAGTGAAGCGTTACGTAAGTGAAACGCGCCTGTCTCACGGAACATCGGAGCCCGTTCCGGCTCCAGGCGAGTTCACATAGCCGTAACGGTGAGCTACCTTCGCCGCTTGCTCGAAATCAAACTCCTCGGCCAACCCGACGTCTCCATATCCGGACGTCCGGTCGTCGTAGACACCCGCAAAGCCATCGCCCTCCTCGCCTATCTGGTGGTGGAGAAGTCGGCGAGCAGGGAAACGTTGGCCGGGTTGTTCTGGGCCGACTCCTCCCAGGAACGGGCCCGGGCGACGCTGCGTCGGACGCTGTCGGCATTGAAGGGAGCCACCGGGACCGATCTCATCGAAGCCGACAGGAATCTCGTCACGCTCGTTGGCGAGATCAGGTCGGATCTCGACATCCTCGAGCGAGAGCTCGAGGCGACAGGCGAACATGGCCACGACCGCCGTGATGTCTGCGACCGATGCATCCCGCATCTTCGCCGGGCCACCGACCTCTACCGGGGTGACTTCCTGGAAGGCTTCTCGGTCAAGGCCTCACCAGAGTTCGACGACTGGGTGAGAAGCGTCGCCGAATCCACCCGGATTCGAATCGGTGAGGCGTTCAACCGGCTTGGAACCGCGTTGGCCGCCGCAGGCGAGTACCCAGCAGCGGTCAACGCAGTAGCCCAATGGATCGAGCTCGACCCGCTACACGAGCCCGCGCACCGCTTCCTCATGCTGCTCCACGCCTGGGCCGGGGACCGGCCTGGTGCCATCGAGGCATATCGCAACTGTGTGACCATCCTCGATCAGGAACTCGGAGTTGCGCCCCTCGAGGAGACGACCGAGCTTTACGAGGCGATCCTCGACGAAGATCTTCCCCCTGCCCCGGGCGCTCCACGAAGGGTCAAGGCCGAGATTGCGGCTCGACGTCAGACACAGCCTGACATGATCGATCGTGAGGCCGAGCTCGACCAACTCCTGGAAGCGCTTCGCGACACCATGAGCGGAGGTGGGCTCGTCTTCGCCATGACCGGTGCCCCGTGGATGGGAAAGACCCGTCTTCTGGAAGAGCTGGCCTCGATCGCCTCCCGGGACCGGGATGTCCTCATCGGCCGCGCTTTCCGAATGGAGCAGACCCTGCCCTACGGGGTCGCGGCCCAGGTCCTGTCCGGAGTGGCCTCCCGAATCGATGCCATGCGAGACGAGATCCCCGAATGGGCGATGAACGAGCTCGGACGACTGGCGCCAGGATTCGCTCCAGGAGCTGTCGAGACCTCTCATGACCGATTCGGCGAGCTGCGGCTGCTCGAGGGGGTCCAAACGGTGATGTCGATTCTCGCTCGAGAACGTCCGGTCGTGATCATCCTGGACGACGCGCAGTGGATGGACACTTCATCCGCCGCCCTATTTTCGTATCTGGCTCGTCGCATCTCGGAGATGCCCGTTGTCATGGTGGTGGCGGCAAGGGCCGAGGACGATCTCCTCCCAGCCGTCGCCGAGATGATGGGTGCGGCGAATCAGTCGGCCGCCATCCGCCCGCTCACCGTCCAGCACTTGCTCCCGCTGGTGGGCGGTGACGAGAACGCAGCGAGACGACTCCGGGAGAAGACAGGAGGCGTGCCCCTCTTGGTCAACGAGGCCCTCACTGCAGATGTGGACGAACTTCCCGCTACTCCCGGTATGGCGCGATATATGGAGGCTCGCCTCCTGGAGATCGACGACCTTGGGCGGCAGATCCTCACTGCGGCCGCCGCGCTCAACGGAATCTGCGATGCCACCCTCCTCAGGGAGACCAGCGGGCGAAGCGAGGAGGAAGTCGTCGAGGCCGTGGAGGAGCTCGTCGCGGCCGGTCTGCTGAGGGAGATCCCCGAGTCAGAGGGTCTCAGCTTCACCCTCGACGCCCTCGAACGAGTCACTTACGAAACGACCTCCATGGTCCGGCGCCGTCTGCTCCACCGGCGTGCCGCGCGTGCCCTTGCCGAGCGGGGGTATGCCCGATCCGATGTCCGTCTCGCCGCCGCCGTCGCCGGGCAGTATCGAGCGGCGGGGGATCCCGAAGCGGCGGCCTGGTACCACCTGGCCGGAGATCTGGCTCAATCGATGTTCGCCAACGACTCCGCCATCCAGTTCTACGAAACCGCCCTGGCACTGGACGACCCCGACATCGCCGGAGCCCGACTCGCTCTCGGAGAGCTGGCCATGGCCGCCGGCGACTATGACCGGGCTCGACGCGAACTGACCCTGGCCGCGTCGCACGCCGGTCCCGATTCGATCGGTGTCATCGAGCATCGGACCGGTGAAGTCGAGCGTCTGCTCGGCCGGTTCGAAGACGCGGAAGAGCATTTTCAGCGATCCATCGAGAATCATCCAGCCCCTGCGGCCGTGCTCGCCGACTGGGCACTCCTGGCGTACCGAACCGGCGATGAGGCGAAGGCGGCCAACCTCGCCCGGCGCGCCAGAGAGGCCGCCGAGCAAGAGGACGACCCGGCTCAGATGTCCCGGGTCCGCAACATCCTCGCCGTGGTGACAGCCGATCACGACGAGGCACTGGAGCATGTCGAGGAGGCGATGCGTCTCGCAGCTACTGACGATCTCCTTCGCATGGCAGCCTTGAACAACAAGGCGCTGCTGCTGTCCGAGAACGGAGCCACCAGCCGTTCGATCGAGCTTGTCGAAGAGGCGATCGGCATCGCCGAGCGCACCGGGCACCGTCATCGGGAGGCCGCTCTGTGGAATCACATGTCCGACCTCCATCACCGTGCCGGCCGGGAGACCGATGCGCGCCAATCCCTCACTACCGCGGTTTCCTTATTCGCCGACATCGACTCGGGTGACCTGGAGCCGGAGCTTTGGCTCCTCTCCCGTTGGTGAGAAATCGGTTCGATCGGCCCACCCAGGCGAGCTCAAGAAACCAACGGCCACTGCCGAAATATCCGGCACGATGACAGTCTCCACCATCACATCACTCGACGAGTGGGCGGCGCATCCCCATGGCCAGGCGGCCCGGATCGCTCTCGCCGTCCTCGGTCTGGCATCGGCAGTCCTGGTCCTATTGGTGGCCACACTGCAAAGCCAGGCAGCTTGGCTCCTCGTACTTCTTGGTGTGGCACTGGCCGCCACAACGGTGCGAGCCGCCTCGAAGCCGAGCGTGATCTGGCTCACCTCTCTTGGAGCGGTGATGGTCACCGTCCTCTACGGGGCACAGACGTTCTAAGGGTCTTAGCGAAGGGCCACAAAGGCCCCGGCGCCCTGCGCACACGGCCACCGGCTAACGGTGGCCGTTGTGTTTCGGACCGCATTTCACGCTGCCGTCGACATACATGGGGGTAATCCCCTATTGGTTTTTCCCCAGGCTTCGACATGATCGGTGGTGCGGGGACTTCGGGGCATCTACTCCGTCCCTTGAAGCGACAATGGGGACCATCGGGGGACTGCGGAAGCAGTCCCCCTTTGATTGCGAAAAGAACGCCATCCAACTCTCACCACTCCCAAAGACCAACCCGCCTCCCGCACCGCTAGTTTCCGGGGAAATGAGCAGCTTCACGAAGCGTGGCAGCGCCGCTCTCGAGGCGACTCTGCGACGGATGGTCGTCGTCTTCCGCTTCCTCGGTCTGATCTGGATGCTGATCCTGGTCGCGGTGACCGTGTTGGCAGACCCGCCGCCGGAGATGTGGATCGTTTGGGCTTCGGTCGGTCTCGCCATCTTCTGGACCTTTCTCACCTGGCTCGTGGCCCGGACCCAGCCCAACTTTATGGCCGGGTGGTGGTGGTTCACCTTGGACGCTGTGGCCATGCTGACGATTGGGGCGGCATCGGTGGCATCGGGAGCCGACGAACTGTTCCATGGCGGGCTTCCGTTGTCACTTGTTTTCACAGGAGCTTTGCTGGGTGGGCTCCCGGGATCACTCATAGCTGCATTCCTGCTCGGTATCGAACAGTTCCTGGTCCATGTCATCGCCGACCTGGGGGCGGTTCGGGCCGCGGGCAGCGTCATCTTCTTCGTGGTCGGGGCAATCGTCGGCTGGACGTTCGACAAACTCCGCGATTACGACCTCGCCCGCCAGGCGGCACAAGACGAGCTGGCCACAGAGCAGGCCGCGGTGGTGCTCCACGAGGAGCGGGCCGCCCTGGCTGACCGTCTCCACGACTCGGTGCTTCAGACTCTCCACGCCATTCGGATGGGTGCCGATGATCCAGGCCAGTCCCGATATCTGGCCAGACGTCAGGAACGAGAGCTACGGCGAAACATCGAAGAGTGGCGGTCCGAATACCGGGACAGCTTCCGGGCCGCCCTGCTCGCCGTGAGAGATGAGGTGGAGGACACCCATCGGGTGGAGATCGAGGCCGTCATCCGCGACGATGCCCCGATCGACCCCAACCTGACCGCTGCGATCGAGGCCGCCCGCGAGGCAATGGCCAATGCGGCGAAGCACTCCGGCTCGCCCGCCATCACCCTCTATTCCGAGTTTGCCAACGGAGAAGCCCACATTCATGTCCGGGACAGTGGCACCGGGTTCGCCGACGACACCCAGCGAAACAGGGTGCATGAGCGTCTCGCCCGTCGGGTCGAGAACGTCGGTGGGCTCGTCGAGATCGACAGCGCCGATACCGGCACCGAAGTCAAGATCACGGTCGAGAAATGACAGACCGCCTCCGGTTGATCATCGTCGACGATCACGATGTCGTTCGGGCCGGGATGCGGGCGATCCTCGACCCGTCTTTCGACATCGTCGGCGAGGCCGACAACGTCGACAGCGCCATCGAGCTGATCAAGGAACGGCTCCCGGACCTGGTCGTGCTCGACGTAAAGCTGCCCGGTGGCGGGGGCGCCGCCGTGATCCCGGCGGTGCGCAGAGACTTCCCGGACATTCGATTCATGGCCCTCACCGTGTCGACTTCGAAGGAAGACGTGGCGCGGCTCCTCGACGCCGGGGTCGACGGCTACATCACCAAGACCACCCTCGGGGCGGATCTTCCTGACCTGGTTCGCCAGACATACGTCGGAGCTCGACCGGTTTCACCTGATGTGGCCGCCTATCTCCTGGACATCGACGAGGACATCACCGGGGACACCCCGATCTCTCGTCTGACCCCGAGGGAGAGGGAAGTGGTCAATCTCATCGCCCGCGGCTACACCTACCGGGAGAGCGCCGAGCGGCTGGGGATCACGGTGAAGACCCTCGAGAACCACATGGCGCACATCTTCGACAAGCTGAGCGTCGCGAGCCGTCACGAGCTCACGGCGCTGGCCTACGAAGAGGGCTATGTCCGACCCGACGACGAGAGGTGACCGGATAGGGGGAATTCCCCATTCCCGACCAGTCGAATCGGATGTAGAAATACGGTGGGTGGGCAAGAGGACCTTCCTCCCGGAGCCACATCCCGGAGGGGGGAGGACAAGAGAAACGGCTTCTCTGAAGCCAGCAAGCCCCCGTCGCAAGACGGGGGCTTTCGCGTCAGAACTGGACGGCTGCAGCCGCCCAGTGAAAGCCCGCTCCGAAGGCGGTCAGGATGACCAGGTCGCCCTCACTCACACGACCCGCTTCCACGCACTGCCACAAAGCGAAGGGCACAGTGGCTGAGCCAGTGTTCCCGTACTCGTGGACATTGACGAATACCTTGTCCTCGCCCACCTGCAGCTTCTTGCGCACGGCGTCGATGATCCGCAGATTCGCCTGATGGGGGATGACGAGGGATACGTCATCGATCGTCTTGCCGATCCGATCGAGCACGTCGCTCACAGCCTGGCTCATCCGGGCGACTGCTTCGGTGAAAACCCGACGGCCGTCCATCACCAGCCGGTTGTACTCACCCGATTCCAGGGTCTGGCGGTTGAAGGGGTTGCGGGTGCCTCCTGCGGCCAAGGTCAGAATCCCCGCTGCCGAACCATCGGTGCCCGATACGACCTCGAGCACACGGGCCCGTCCGGGATCGGGGCCAAGGACGACGGCGCCGGCGGCGTCGCCGAACAGAACGGCCGTGGAGCGGTCACTCCAATCAAGCATTCGAGTTATCAGCTCCACTCCGACCACGAGCATCGTCCTCGGGCTGAAAGCGATCCTGGCCCGGGCGACGTCGAGGGCCTGGACGAACCCCGCACATCCCGAGCCGCCCAGGTCATAGGTAGGCACGTTGCGACAACCGAGCAGGTCTTGGAGCAAGGCCGCCGTGTCAGGGGTGTACATCTCCGGGGTGTCGGTGGCGACGATGATCTCGTCGATGTCGTCGGGGGTGAGCCCGGAATCCTTGATGGCCATGCGTGCGGCGTTGCCGGCGAGTGTGAGAGTCGACTCATCCGGGGCTGCGATCCGTCGCCGTTTGATCCCGGTGCGCTGGGTGATCCACTCATCGGTGGTGTCGACCAGCAGGGCCCACTCATCGTTCGTCATCACCCGCTCGGGCACATACCCCCCGAACCCCACGATGTGCGTCACCGGCGGAGATTACGCCCGGTACTTGCCCATCACCTCGACCAGGAGGTCGAGGGGAAGGGCGGGGGCAGTATGACCGGCACGCCCGGTCATGGTCTGAGCGGCGCAAAGCGCATTCACAATGGCTTCCTCGGTTGCGTCAGCCGCCGCATGAAACACAGGATCCATCGAGTCGAGGGGCAGGGTCCGGACCTCGAGCGGTGTCTCCCGGTCACCACCTAGATGGTTCGCGGTGGAGAACGCGAGGAAGATGTCGCCACTGGACTCGTGCCCGTAGCCACCGACGCGGGCAAGGCCGACGGTGGCCCGCTGCGCCAGGCGACGACACTGGACCGGCAGGAGAGGTGCATCGGTGGCGATGACGATGATGATGGACCCGCCGTCGGGACGGTCGTCCCATGGCGAGGGGACCACCTCCACGCCGATCTCACGGCCGACAGGGACGCCGTCGACGCGCAGGTCCGACCTCTCGCCGTAATTGGCCTGGACCAACACACCGACAGTGAATGCGTCACCGGCGGCCACGCCGACTCGCGAAGAGGTGCCGATCCCGCCCTTGAACTCGTGACAGATCATCCCGGTGCCGCCTCCGACCGATCCCTCTGCCACCGGCCCGGGGGCTGCCGTCGCCAACGCCGTGGCCGCGTGATCGTTCGTCAGCGGGAAAGACCCTGGCGTGCTCAGCCATCCATCCCATGTCTCCCCAACCACCGGCAAGTGAAAGCCGCCGACTACTCCTAGACGGTGTGTCTCGGCCACCAGGAAGTCGCGCACCAGACCGACCTGAGATGTGCTGGTGATGCCTATCGGCGAGCCCAGCATGCCCGATTCCGCTACCCAGATCAGACCGGTCATCTCGCCGTCCCCGTTGAGGACATGACTGCCTGCGTAGACGTAGTCGGTCCAAACGTCGGCTCGCGGCACGACCATGGTGATTCCGGTGCGGACCACGTCGGGCTCGTCATGGATCAGGGTCGAGTGGCCGACAAGCACCCCGGGTACGTCCGTGATCGCATTCTCGGGACCGGTCTCCATGGTCCCGATTGGAAAGCCGAGTTGGCGCAACCGGGTCCGGGATGAGGCGCTCGCTGACACGTCGGGACGGTACCCGGGGGCGTAACGTGCCGCGGTCCATGAGCGCGTCATCATCGGTCTTCACCAGGAGCCATCTGCCGCATCCGACCGCCGTGTCGGCAAGCGGGGCATGGATCACCGACGCTGACGGCAACAGGTACCTGGATGCTGCCGGCGGAGCCGTCGCTTCGGTCATCGGCCATGGTGACCCCGCGGTCGCCGAGGCGATGGCGGCCCAGACCAGATCAGTGGATTGGGTGCACGCTTCGGCCTTCACCACCGATCCCGTCGAGCGATACGCCGAGGCTGTGGCCGGTCTCGTCCCGATGGATCGAGCGAGAGTCTTCCCGGTTTCGGGCGGATCGGAGGCGATGGAGAGCGCGCTCAAGATGGCCCGGGCCTATCACCTCGCCCGAGGTGAGACGGAGAGAGCCGTGATCATCGCCCGCGAGTCCTCGTATCACGGAAACACGAGAGGTGCACTCGACGTGTCGGGGCGGGAGCCATTGCGCAGGCCCTATGAGCCCTGGCTGGGGCGAACCGTTCGGGTCCCGGCGGTCAGCGAGTATCGGTGCCCCAACCCCGCCCACCCTGCTGATTGCGCCCGGTTTCACGCCGACCGCCTGGAAGAGGCGATCGACGGAACAGGCCCAGAGCGGGTGGCAGTATTCGTCGCCGAGCCGATCGGAGGCGCCACCAGCGGAGCAGCCGTACCTCCGGATGGCTACTGGGAGGCGATCGGCGAGGTGTGCCGGCGTCATGGCGTTCTGATGCTCGTCGACGAGGTCATGACAGGATTCGGAAGAACGGGTGAGTGGTTCGCCTCAGAACATTTCGGGCTACGCCCCGATCTGCTCATCGCGGCCAAGGGAGCATCGTCCGGGTACTGGCCCCTCGGTCTCGCGATCGCGTCCGGGCTTGTCCATGACGCCATCGAAGAGGCAGGAGGATTGGTCCACGGCTTCACTTGGTCGCATCATCCCGTCGGCGCCGCCGTCGGCCTGGCCGTCCTCGACCGGATCAGGGAGTTGCGTCTGGTCGATCGGGCCCGCACACAGGGCGAGATGCTTCTCGCCCGGCTCCGGACAGCCCTGGAGGGCAATCCCCTGGTCGGCGATGTGCGAGGCATCGGTCTGCTCATCTGCGTCGAATTGGTCGAGGATCGGAAGTCGAAGAGGCCGTTCCCTCGGTCGGCCCGGATGACTGAGCGGGTGCTCGAACGAGCCATGGAGATGGGGCTGATCCTCTACCCCTCTACCGGAAACGTCGACGGGTCGAACGGCGATTACCTGCTGATCGGCCCGCCGCTGACCGTCCTCGACGACGAAGTCGAGCTCATCGTGGACCGGGTGACGCGAGCCATGGCGGTGCCTGGGTGAGCCTTGTTGCTGTCTGGTCGGACGGGTATCTGGCCCATGACGCCAAATGGCTGGTGTGGGCCGGGATGCGGCTCGACGGCGACGAGGAGGCTGACCGGGCCGAAATTCTGCGAGCAGGCCTCGTGCAAGCGGGTGTCGAATTGCTCCCCGCCGAGGAGCACGGCCGTGGGCCGATCGAAGCCATTCACGAAGCGGGGATGATCGACTATCTAGAGCACGCATACGAGGGCTGGATCGACGCCGGGTATACAGAGGAGCCGGGGTCGGATCGGGTCGTGCCCTACGCGTTCCCGCATCCCGACGCCTTTGGTGCCTACCCGTCCCGGGTCCCGAAGAGCAGGGCAGCCATGGCGGGCGTCTACTGCATGGACACCGCCACGACCATTGGGCCCGGCACCTACCGCGGGGCGCGTGCGGCGGTGGACGGCGCCCTGACCGCCGCACGAATGGTCCGCGATGGTGCCCCAGCGGTTTACGCCCCGGTGCGGCCCCCTGGCCATCACGCCGGCACTTCCTACTTCGGCGGGTCTTGCTACCTCAACAATGTTGCGATCGCAGCCCATTGGTTGAGCGGCCAGGGAGCAACGTCGGTGGCGATCGTCGACATCGACGCCCACCACGGCAACGGGACGCAGCAGATCTTCTACGAGCGAGGCGACGTCCATTACTTCTCGATCCACGTCGATCCTGGTGAGGGTTGGTTCCCCCACTGGTGTGGCTTCGCGGGGGAGACCGGTGCCGGTGCGGGAGAGGGTGCAAATCTGAACGTCCCGTTGTCGCCGGGCACCGGTGATTCGGGATACGTAGCCGTCCTCGACCAGATCTGCGCCAAAGTCGCCACGCTCGAACCGGAGTTCCTCGTGATCTCTCTTGGGGTGGACTCCGGCGCATCGGACCCAGAAAGCCCGTTGCAGGTCAGCAATGACGGATTCCGGGACATCGGGAGGCGTCTGGCCGCCCTGTCGACACCTACTGTCCTCATCCAAGAGGGGGGTTACGACCTCAGGGCCCTCGGCCCCGATGTCATGGCGGTCCTCGACGCCTTCCGCTGACATCCGAGGCGGGGCTATCTTCTCGGGACCGGTGTTTCGGAGGTCCTTCGGTGAGCAAGCCCCTGTGGCTCGGCAAAGACGTCGTAGGTGGTGTCCCCAGCCAACAGCGTCCCGATCGCCGTCCTCCCGACCACTGGCGACTCGAAGACGTGTTCGCCACGGCCCGCCCGCACCATCCTGCTCTGAGCCCTGACAAGGCCAGGATCGCCTTCGCCCTCGACATCGAAGGGACCACCGACATCTGGTCGATCGATGTCGGTGGCAGGGCGCTCACCCGCATCACGACGAACAGGGAGTTGATCGCCTTCTGGGTGGACAGCGCGCCAGTGTGGTCACCCGATGGCACCCGGATCGCCTACGACAGCGAAGGCTCGGTGCAAATCGTCCCTGCCGCGGGCGGGCCGTCACGACGCCTGCTCGTCGGCTCTACCGGCACCTGGGTAGACGATGATCGGCTAGCTGTCATCGTGGAGCGCCAGGGCTGTTCGCGGCTGGCCGTGGTCGACATCGACGATCCGTGGCCCTCTCCCCTCGGGCCCACCGACGGGGATGTGGGAAGGGCTCAAGTGGCGCCGGATGGCCGGATCCTTCTCTCCTTCTACCCGAAGGACGACTTCAGCCGCAACGACGTCGTTCTCATCGATCCCGACGGTTCCTGGACGACCCTGGTCGGTCATGCCGATCGACGAGCCGGCAACCATGTGGTGCACGGGAACCGCGTGGCCTACACCCTGGAGGAGGGGGATTGGTCCGGCGTTTTCCTCACCGATCTCGACGGCGACAAGCACACCAGACTCGCTGCCGGCGAACGTGACTTCTCGTCCCTGGCCTGGGACGACGACGGGCAGAGCCTTCTCGCAATCGCCACTGCGAGGGGAATGGCCGATTTGGTCCGGATCGGCCTCGACGGTGCCGTCGAGGTCGTCGCCGAGGGCGGCACCTGGGACTCTCCGATGCCGGTCGCCCAAGGTGTAGTCGCCATCCATGAGGCACACGACTCGCCGGCGTCGATCACCTTCCTTGGAGCTGATGGCACGAGGTCGATCCTCTATGACGGCGCACCTGCTGCGATCCGCTCGGCGCCTCACTCCAAGCTGGAGCGAATCACTTTCAACTCATCCGACGGGCTGGAGATCGAAGGGTTTCTCTTCCGGCCGGCAGACACCTCGAATCCGGTGCCGGCCGTGGTCTACCCGCACGGTGGGCCCACCTCTTACTACGGCGACGAATGGGATGGCCACGCCCAGTACTTCGTCGACAAGGGTTATGCCTGGCTGGCGATAAATTTCCGTGGCTCGACGACTTACGGCCTGACTTTCGAGCGGGCCAACCACGGGGATTGGGGTGGGGGCGATGTCGAG
>JARDZU010000089.1 GCA_029240695.1 Acidimicrobiia bacterium
GTCACTCTCGATCAGTTGATAGGCGATCACGGTCGCCTGCTCGGTGATTGCGCTGTACCCCAGCTCACAGAGCCCCCCAGCGGTGTCGCCGGCGGCGAGCCCCAGCATTGCCCCATCACCCTCGCCCGACACCAGCGAAAACCTCGGTCCAGAGTCCGTCACGGTGCGGGAGGGTAACGAACGCCATGCCATCGGTTGTAGGCTCCCTCGTCAATGGACCGCATCGTGGTCGTCGCCAATCCCTCGGCGTCCCAATTCACCGGTGGCGCCCACCGGACGGTGATGTCGGTACTTGGTCGGGTCGCGGAAGTCGAGTCGGTTTGGCCCGAAACCCCGGCCGACGCCGAGATCAAGACGGCCCAGGCGGTCGAGAACGGTGCCCGTGTCGTCGTCGCGATGGGCGGGGATGGCATCGTCCATCATGTCGCGCAGGGCCTGGTCGAGACCGATGCCGCCCTTGGCATCATCCCGGTCGGGACGACGAATGTCATAGCCCGGTTGCTGGGAGTCCCGACCAAGCCGGTCAAGGCTGCCCGTCTGATCGTCGAAGGCGAGGAGCCGCCCCTGACGATGGGAACGGCACGGATGATCCTCACCCGTGGCTCGGTCGAGACCACGCACCACGCCGTCTTTGCCTGTGGTTTCGGATTGGATGCCGCGGTCGTGCTCGAGGCCGAGAAGGATCCGTACCGGAAATATCGATTCGGATCGCTCCACTATGCCCGCACGACCCTGGGCGTCGCCTTCAAGGATTTCCCGCGCCGAAAGCCCCACGTTCGGGTGACGCACGGCGACAGCGAGGAGATGGGCATTGCCGCCCTCCTGCAGTTCCGCCAGGTCTATACCTACTTCGGGGCTATCCCGCTCCGGGTGTCGCCGGAGCGGCCCGACCCGATGACCCTGCTCATGATCAGCCGGCTGCGACGCCGCCGCATCCCGGGCATCGTCACCAAGCTCCTCCGCAACGTCGAGCTCGACACAGTCCCCGAGATGAACGTGGTCCCCCACGTCAAGCGGATAGAGGTCGCCGCCGACCCACCGGTGGCCGTCCAGGCCGACGGCGAGTCTCTGGGCCTCGTCGACGGCGGGATCGTGGAGTGGGTCCCGGGCTCGCTCCGGATCGTCGCCGGGCCGAGACCCATCGACGACTGAATATCAGAGGATTTCGATTTCCTCGCCCGCGAAACGGTTCTTCAACCGGCGCAAGGCCTCCCGCTGCACGGACCAGCGCTGCTCGGCCACTGTGGTGAGCCGGGCTCGGATCAGCACGCCGGATCCCACCAAGTCCTGCACTCCGAGCATCTGCGGCTCCTTGGTGATCATGTCCGACCAGCTGGGGTCAGCAGACATGCTCGCCAACTCGTCGAGCATCACCTCCATCGCCCGGTCGACATCCGCCTGGTAACCGACCCTCACATCGATAGACGGTGATGCGTAGAGGCTGGTGAGGTTGGATGAGACTGTGATCTGACCGTTCGGGACGTAGTGGACATTGCCCTCGCCGTCACGAAGCACGGTCACACGGAACTGGATGTCCTCGACCTTGCCGGTCGTAGCCGCGATGGTCACCGTGTCTCCGATGCGGTACTGGTCCTCGGCGAGGATGAAGAAGCCGGCGATCACATCCCTGACCAGGTTCTGGGCGCCGAACCCGAGTGCGGCGGCAATCGCCGTGCTCACAGCGAGAAACGGAGCCATGTTCAGGCCCCAGATGTCGACCACCATGAGGATGACGAGGACGACGATCACGATGAGGATCACGCGCCTCACCATCACCCAGAGAGTGGCCACGCGGGCAGCCGATCCAGGGGTCCGCTGCCGTACCCGCTCGACGAATCGGGCGCCCGCGGCGGCCAGGATCAGATAGAGGACGACGGCGGATACGACGATGATCGCGGTCACCAGCGGTGGGTTCGCAGCGGTCGCGTTCATCCCGGGCGAGGCTAGTTAGCCCGACCTCCGCTCTAGATCTCCCAGCGCCAAGGCGAGATCGGTGATCGCGGCATGGGCCCGGCCCCTGTGCACCAGGAGGTCACGGATGGGCCCTCCAATCTCCACGTCGACCCTGGCAATCAGATCCTCGCGGTCCAAACGCCCGCCTGCACGAGTGTGGCTACGTCTTCGTCTCAGCCATGACCTCCCAGGCTCGGTGGTCGGGCCCTGGGAAGCAACGCATCTGAGGAAGGCAGCATGGGTCTCGATTGCGAGGTCCTGCAGACGATGCTCGGTCTCGCCGCCCATCTCGGTGGCGAGATGGGCCACATACTCGGCGAGATCGTGCCCGCCGCCTGCTGCCATGCCGGCGAGCGCGAGATCGCACGCGGATCCCACCTGGTCAGCCCACTGACTCTCGAAGTCGACGGCATGTGCCATCGAAGACGATGCCACCAACCTGGACGAGGCGCTGGCGAGGTCGGCGAGGGCCTTACTACTCACGGCCAGGCGACGATCCAGGGCCGCCTCCAGCGAGTCGATCAGCAGGTCCACACCGTAGGGGGGCCCCGCCACCGGGCTGGCGGCAGTGGCTATGACCTCTGGCTCGAGGATCCCGTCCTCGCGCAGTGCCTTGCCGAGGTCTGCGACGACGACCCCGACGTCCTCAGGGTCGAGACAGTCGACCTGGTTCAGCACGAAGACGAATTGCTCCTGATAGCGAGACATCTTCGAGATGTATTGGTGATGGAGCACTGCGTCCCGATATTTCTCGGGATCGGTGACCCACGCCACCATGTCGACCCGGGGGAGGAGAACATCGACTCGGTGGCGATGATCCAATTCCACGCTGTCGTTGTCCGGGAGATCTATCAGGCACAACCACGATGGGCCATCGTGCTCAACACGGTCAGAGATCCCGAGTTCGTCCAGAAACCCATCGAGTGCCTCGGCTCTGTCGGCAGGCACCAGTGCCAGTGGTTCGGATGTCATCGGGCGGATGCCTCCCGTGAGCGCCACCTCTTCGCCAGCGATCGCGTTGGCGAGGCTCGACTTGCCTGACCCGGTGCCGCCCGCGAGCGCGACCACCACGATGGACTCCGGGTAGGCCAACCGGACCCTCGTGGCGCTGGCTAGAGCGGCCACCGACTCCACTTCGGTTCGATCTAGAGCCCCGGCCGACTCCGCAACAGCCGTGTCGACCTTGTCGAGAAGGCCAACAAGCGCATCATGCATCGGCGAAAGACGACCTCGCGATCACTGCCCACCGCGATGCCTTGACTCGATCGATGGACCGCCGCGACAGAGTGTCGAGAGTCATCCGGGAAACGACGCGGTACTCGACGCCGGCATAGACGGGAACGAGACGGTCGACGAGCCGTGCCGCGACATCGGGGGCAAGTTCGGACAGGTCGATCGCCGGAGCCAGGAGCCTGACCACTTCCTCGAGACGCCCGTCCGGCATGTCGAAGCAGCAACCCCCCAATATCAGGGACACCAACGGAGGATCGTTCGAGGATGCCACCGCGGGGAGAGCTCCCATCTCGCTCCTCCACCTGGTCACGGCCGTGCGCGCGGCGAGGTGAGCGTCTGATAGGACTTGTTTTCGCTCCTCACTGTGGATGAGGCCACCGGCGTGGAGTTGGCGTCGTACGTCGGCGTCCACGGCAGCGATCACCGATTCGTCGAACAGGGTCAGGCTGCGGTCGACTTCGGCAGACGATGGCAAGCGTCGACGGATCATGCCCTTGGTGCGAAAACGGCGGCCACCGAGGTCGGCCAGCGGGCGCAGATCGAGCCCGGCCCCCTTCACATTCTCACGGCGGACCCCGATCCGTCCCAGATCGACGTCGAGCAAGTTCTTCACATGCGATGTCGCGAAGCCGGTCACGTCTAGCAGGGCCGCGGCATCGTCGATGACATGACGGGTTTGCTCGACTGTGGTGTCGAACACCGATCGAACCACGTCTGCTTCGCCGGCCCGCCGTGCTTCGACGACAGATACCAGCCGGTCTCGTAGGTCCTGGACGGCAGCGGGTGGGATCGTCTGCGCCCCCGGGCGGATGTGATGTTCATGGACAGCAACGATGTCCGACGCCAGCCCTTCGTTCGCGAGCCTCGACGAGTAGTCGGCAAGGGCGCCTCCGGACGACCCCCTTATCCGGTTCATTACTTGGATCACCGGGACCCCTCTCGAGTGAGCTCTGCGCAGCACCTCCCACGGCACCAGATCGGCGTAGCGAAGGGCGGAGCTGACGTAGACCACCACGTCGGCGTTGTCGATCATGGTCTCTGCCATGGCCCGATGCTCCACCGCCGTCGAGTCGATATCCGGCGTGTCGACGAGGACCAACTCCTCGAGGATGGGAGCGCGCCCGGTCACCACGTCGCAGACGACACCGCCGATGTGCCGATACTCGCCCGCCCTCGTCTCCGAGGACAAGACCAACGGTTCCTTGGTGGTAGGTCGGAGCGGACCGGCAAGCGTGTGGGCGGCCCCAGTCACCGAGTTGAGGAGTGTCGACTTGCCGGCACCGGTGGGCCCGGCGAAGACCACGATCAGGGGAGCGGTGGGTTCGCCCATCCGCGGGAGGAGGTAATCGCGGATGGTGCGGATGATCCAGTCGCGTCTCGCGATCAGCCTGTCATTCTCGCGGATATCGGCGATCGGCAGCGTCTCGAGGGACGACGCGAGATATTCCAGGTCGCCTGCCAGATCGTCTCGTGTGGGCTCGTCCACGATTTCCGGGATTCTGGCATGCGCCGACCCGGTTCCGATGTCAGCCCACCCATCCACCCGCGGGGCGGTCGAACCAGACATGGACCTGACCCGTGCCAGTGGCGTTCTCGTAGTCGGAGAAGAGCTCCCCTGGTGCCGTGCAGTCACGCCCCCCGATGGCGCCGAGCATCATCAGGTAATGGCCGAAGGCGCCTTCCGGGGAATGAGCGAAGTACTCGCCCATGGTGTCGACGATCCGGGCGTGATGACCGGCCCGCATCCACTCCAGCCTCTCCTCGTCGGCGGCCCGCGCCTCAGGGGTGATGATGTGAACCGGATCCGACGCCTCGTGCTTGGTGATCTGCTTCAGGGGCCAGAAGGTGTGGCTCATCCCGCCTGACGCCAGCACCACTGCCCTCCGGTCGAGTCTCGCGATCGCCTCACCGATCGCCTCACCCATTGTCATGAAGTCATCCGTCTCGCCCGTCTGGACCACCGACACGGAAACGACGTTCTCGTCTTTTCTCAGGTAATGGAGGAGGTTGATCGTGGCGTAATAGACGGGAAGGTGGTCGTCTACGGAGGCGTGGGTCGGGGTCCCCAACTGCTCACCCAGACTCGCGGCGAGGATGGCCAGTTCGGGGTCGCCGGGATAGTCGTAGGGGATCTGGGCCATGCCTCTGGGCAACTCGGATGAGGTGAATATGCCCTGCCGCCGGGCGTGGGCGGAGAGGAGGTGCTCGACGGTGGAGAACCAGTGCGAGTCGATGATCACGATCGTGTCCGGCTGAAGCCGGTCGAACACCTCGTCGCGAAGGCGGACCAGACCGGGGACCAGGCTGATCTCCTTTCCGTCGTTGATCTCGAGCCGCGTTGCCTCATCGAACATGATTGTGGGGGCATGGCTGATCAGGCCAGCACCAACGATATCGCCCATAGGGTCCCTCCTCGGGTCGTTCGCTACCTAACGAATGGTACCGGCCCCGGTCCTCACTCGGCGATGAGACGGGCCCCGTCTGCGGTCGCCGTGACCCGACGCAGGAGCCTGGCCATCTCCCGTCGCTCCTCGTGGGCGAGGTCGGCGGTGAACTTGGCCTCGTAACGATTGAACTCGGGAAACACGGTTTCGATCGTGTCGAGACCCTGGTCGAGAAGTCTCACCACGACACGTCTTCCATCGTCAGAATGACGCGATCTCTCGACCAGCCCACCCTTCTCCAAGGTGGTGAGCATGCCGCTCAGCGTGCCCTTGGCCAACCCGCAATCTTCGGCGAGCTGGCCGGTCTCCCGTTCGCCCCAGACCCAGAGCACGAAGAGAATGGTGAAACCGCCCCACGAGAGGCCGGCAGGCCCGAGCACCTCGCGCTCCATCCGGTTACGGACCGCGTTGGCCGCCCGATAGATGTTGGAGACGGCCAGCATCGCCTCGAAGTCGAGGGCCCGGTTCCCCAGTCTGGAGCGGATATCGCGCTCGGCTTCGAGGATGACATCCTCGTCGTGGTCATGGAGACGTCTCGGCATGTTCTTCCTGCCAGCATATCCTTAGCTAGCTAACGATCCCTATGCCCTCCACCAGAGTCGAGATCTCCGACACGGCCGTGTCCCCGGACCATTTCATCGGGGGTAAACGCGTGTCCTCGCCGGCAACTTTCGAGGTACGCTCGCCTCTCGACTGGGACTGGCATCTCGCCGACGTCGCTCGTGGCGATCCGCTGACCGCCGATCAGGCGGTCAGCGCTGCCGTGGACGCCTTTCCCGGTTGGGCCTCACTCACCTCAAAGCAGCGGGCCGAGCCGCTCCATCGCTTGGCCGATCTGATAGACGCCAACGTCGGCATGTTGGCCCGCATCGAGTGCGTCGACATGGCGATGCTGCTCGAGAGCCTCGAGGCGCGGGTCATCCACCGAGGGGCTGAGAACTTCCGCAACTACGCAGATCTCGCCGTGTCCTATCAGAGCCGTCACTGGTCGTCGAAGGGGACCGACAACCATGTGGAGCGGATGCCGGCGGGGCCCGCCGTCGTCATCACCCCCTGGAATGCCCCCTGGCTGCTGTCGACATGGAAACTGGCGCCGGCGCTGGCCGCGGGCAACACGGTGATCCTCAAACCTGCGGAATGGGCGCCACTTTCGGCCTCACTCCTGGCCGATCTGGCGACTGAAGCGGGGCTCCCACCCGGAGTGCTCAACATCGTCCAGGGCATCGGTGAGGAGGTTGGTGCGGCCCTGGTCTCCGATCGCCGTGTCCGACGGATCTCGTTCACCGGCTCTCCGGAGACGGCGCGCCACATCGGGGTGGCCGCAGGGAGAAACATCGTCCCTTTCACGGCCGAACTCGGGGGGAAGGGGCCACTGGTCGTCTTCGCCGATTCCGATCTGGCGGCGGCCGCCATGAAGGCTGCCGGCCAATACGACGATTCCGGCCAGACCTGCCTTGCCGGCACGAGGCTCCTCGTCGAGGAAAGTGTGTCCACCGAGTTCCTGGAGCTGTTCTACGAACACACCAATGCCCATGTCCTCGGCGACAGCCGTGACCCCCGGACCACGGTAAGCCCGCTGATCCACCCCGACCATCTGGCCCGGGTGGAGGGTTTCGTTGAAAGGGCACGACGGCACGGGGACCGGGTGTTGCGGGGTGGGGAGAGATGGAAACAGGATGGGCTCTGGTACGAGCCGACCTTGATCGAGCCACTTGGCAACGACTCAGAGATCGTTCAGCGCGAGGTGTTCGGCCCGGTCCTCACGTACCAGACCTTCGCCGACGAGAAGGAAGCGGTTGCGTTGGCCAATTCGACCTCGTATGGGCTCTCCGGGATCGTGTACACGGGCAGCGAGGAGCGCGCCGAGCGAGTGGCTCGGGGTATCAGGGCCGGGACGATCTGGGTCAACACCTATCTGGTCCGTGACCTGACCGCCCCCTTCGGGGGCATCGGGATTTCGGGGATAGGACGGGAGGGCGGCGACTACGCCCTCGATTTCCACTCAGACCTCAAGACCATCCAGATCAGCCAGGGCACCGTTTCCTGAGGCGGGCCATCACCAGCTGGTTGCGATGTACTTGGTCTCGAGAAACTCCTCGATGCCCTCATGGCTGCCTTCGCGGCCGATCCCGGATTGCTTGACGCCCCCGAAGGGGGCGGCTGGGTCGGATACGAGACCGCGGTTGAGCCCGACCATCCCCGATTCGAGGGCCTCCGCCGTCTGCAGACCCCGGGCGAGGTCGCCGGTGTAGACGTAGGCGATCAGGCCGTGGACCGTATCGTTGGCCATGGCGATGGCCTCATCGTCGGTGTCGAATAGGACCACCGGCGCCACGGGCCCGAAGATCTCCTGATCGAGGATGGCAGCGTCCGGGGAGACACCCGACAACACGGTGGGCTCGTAGAAGTAGCCCGTGCGGTCTGGCACCGAAGCCCCGACCGCGACGCCAGCCCCCGAGTCGACCGCCTCCTGGACCATCTTGGCGATGTCGTCTCGCGATCGCTCGTTGATCATGGGACCAACCTGGTTGCCCCGGTCGATCCCCGGCCCGACCTTCATCGCCCCCATGGCGCCGGCCAGCATCGAGGTGAATCTCTCTGCGATCGATGAGTGGACAAGGAATCGGTTGGCCGCAGTGCATGCCTCTCCGGCGTTGCGCATCTTGGCCACCATCGCCCCTTCCAACGCCGCGTCGAGATCGGCGTCTTCGAACACGATGAACGGCGCGTTGCCGCCGAGCTCCATCGACACGTTCAGCACCTGGTCTGCGGCGACCTTGAGCAGCGTTTGGCCGACTTCCGTGGATCCGGTGAACGACAGCTTGCGCACCCTGGGGTCATGCAGCATCTGCTCGATCACCCCGGACGAACCCCGGGCAACGACGACGTTCACCACCCCTGGCGGCAGCCCCGCTTCCTCCATGAGATGGACGACTGCGAGCGTGGTCAGAGGCGTGTCCGAGGCCGGCTTGACGATGGCGGTGCACCCGGCGGCGAGGGCGGGCCCTATCTTGCGCGTCGCCATGGCCGCAGGGAAATTCCAGGGGGTGATCATCACGCTGACCCCCACTGGCTGGAGAACCGTCATGATCCTCTTGTCACCAGCCGGAGCCAATCGAACCTCGCCTCCGATACGGGGCGCTTCCTCGGAGAACCAGCGGAAGAACTCGGCGGCGTAGCGCACCTCACCGAGGGCATCCGGGAACGCCTTGCCGTTTTCGAGGACTATCAGCTCGGCCAGGGTGTCTTCGCGTTCGCGCATGGCCTCGAACGTGCGGCGGAGGATCTCGGCTCGCTCACGTGGCGCCGTGGCCGTCCATGGGCCCAAGGCGTCGGCGGCCGCATCGACCGCATCTGCAGCGTGACTGGCCTCGGCGAGGCCGACGTCGACCAGCACGTCTTCGGTAGCCGGGTCGACGACGGGCAGCTCGCCGGCGCCCGAGGACCAAGACCCACCGATGTAGAGACCGGTCTTCCCGTGTTCTTTGAGCTCATCGAGGATCGCTGTCATTGACCATCAACCTCCATTGGCACCTTGCGGCGCAGTGTCGTGCCACCTTTCCATGAAACACCAACCCGGTGGTAGTAGCCGGCGATGATCTCCAATGGCGCCAGCAGCGACAACTCGTCTGTGGGGGACGGGAGTAGCTCGAGCTCGGCTGAGCCGCTCCAGACGTCTCCGATCTCGCCGTCGTAACCCTGCATGGTCACCAGCTCGTCGAGGGACTCCGTGCCATCTGATTCGATCGCCGGCCACCTTCGATTGTGAAGCATCTGATGCCCATTTACGAACCCGGGACTGGGCCCGGGCGCCTCCAGCGTGACCACGGCCCTTGCCAGGCTCCTGTCCGCCGCCGCCATTGTCGCCCCGAAGCGCCCCCCTGCCTCGAGTCTGGGCCCTGCGCTGCCCACGGTGATCGGGCGGGTCATCCAGATGCTGCCCAGCTTCTTGGGGTAGCCCTGGTGATAGCCCCGAACCAACGCAAAATCCTTGTCCACCCAGATGAACACGCATCGGCTCCACGTCTCCCCACCCCACGAGCACCGCACCACAGCGAAGCACTCCTTGTACTGGGAGCGCACCGGGTCGAGGACCTCTTCGAAAGTGTCGCCGCAGCTCTGCCAATCGGCCCAGATCAGTGCCACTGCTCCCGGATCTTCGGGGGCAAGCTCGACTCCGTCGGGAAGCAGCTCGGCCACTCGCTCGGGGTGGGTGCGGTACTCGACGGTGAGCATCTCGCCCGAGTAATGCCAGGGCGGAGGCGGAATGAGAGAGGAGCGCCCACTGGGAGTGCGAGGGAAGAGGAAACCTGACATCAGATCGTCTGCAAGCTGTAGATCGCGTGATCGTATATGCGAAGACGTCCATCCGGGCTACCTTGACCCCGATGTCGAGAAACCTCGAGCCGGGGCACCAGGAACGCGCCGAGTTGGCCGAGAGCGTCCTCGGCGTCCTCCAGGACTGGTTCGACCGGGCCGACACCATGGCGGCCTCGGGCGTCGAATTGGATGACGATCTGGCGGCGCGTCTAATGGCCCCGCCCACCGACGACGGCCGCTCCCTCGACACGATCCTGGCCGACGTCGAGAAAGCAGGGCACTCCGGCGTATTCCACCCGTCTGGCGGGCACCTTTCGTACATACCCAACGCGGGCCTGTACACGGCGGCGTTGGCCGAGTTTCTCGCGGCAGGGCTCAATCGCTACACCGGGGTCTCGGGTGCGGCCCCGGGCATGAGCGCCATCGAGCATGGGATGGTGCGTTGGATGGCGTCCCTCTTCGACATGGGTGAATCGGCCTCCGGCGTCATCGTGTCGGGTGGCTCGATGGCCAACCTGACCGGTGTCGTCGCCGCTCGCACCGCGACGCTAGGAGACGAGTTCACCAAGGGTGTCATCTACGTGACCCATCACACGCATCACTCGCTCGAGAAGGCCGCCCGAATCGCCGGCTTCAGAAAGGAACAGATCCGGGAAGTCGGCATCGACCACGATCTGAGGATGGATCCGGATGCCCTTTCGGCGGCCATCGCCGAAGACCGGGGTGCCGGGCGTGATCCCTTCCTCGTCGTCGGATCGGCCGGGACGACCGACACCGGGACTGTCGACCCTCTTCCCGCTCTGGCCGGGATCGCAGCCAACGAGGGGCTCTGGCTTCATGTCGACGCCGCGTATGGCGGTTTTTTCCAATTGACGAAGCGAGGCCATGCCGTCCTGTCCGGGATCGAGCAGGCAGACTCGATCGCGATCGATCCGCACAAGGGTCTGTCCGTCCCGTTCGGCGTTGGCGCCCTGCTGGTGCGCGATGAGTCCCACCTGATCGACGCCAACCAGGGGCGCGGCGCCTACCTGCGAGAGGAAGATCACGATTCGGGCATCAGGGACATCGCGTCGCTCGGGCCCGAATTGAGCCGGCCGTTCCGCGCCATGCAGATGTGGCTCCCGCTCCATCTCCACGGGGTGGGCCCCTTCCGGGAGGCTCTCGACACCAGTCTCGACCTTGCCGAACACGCCCATCAACGACTGCTAGGCGTCGACGGTCTGGAGGTGCCGTGGAAGCCCGACCTCTCGGTCGTGGCGTTCCGATTCGAGGACGACACCCTGGGCCGTCTGGCGCTGGAGACGATCAACCGGGAGCGGGTGGTCCACCTGTCCCCCACCACCATCGCTGAGCGTTTCGTTCTCCGGTTCGCCATCCTCAATCGGCGCACGACTCGTGATCACCTCGATCATGCCATCGACATGATCGAGAAAACCCTGGTCGGCTGACCCGGTGTCGGGGGTTCCGGGTCAGTTGTTGGGCGGGGCTTCGCTGATGCTGGCGAGCGCCGACCCCGGATCGCGCTCCATGGCGAGGTCGCCCAG
>JARDZU010000090.1 GCA_029240695.1 Acidimicrobiia bacterium
CCTGATGCTGCACCGCTCCTTCGGCAAGCTGCAGTTCGGAACACTCCAGGACGACACCGGCACGATCCAGCTCTTCGTGGACCGGTCCACCATCGGAGACGAGAAAGCGGACGCCTTCGCCCATGCCGACCTGGGTGATTGGATCGGGGCAACCGGCACCGTCATGACCACCCGTAAGGGCGAATTGAGCGTCCGGATGGACGACTACGTCATCCTCCAGAAGAGCCTTCACCCTTTGCCGGAAAAGTGGCACGGGCTGCAGGACATCGAGCTGCGCAGCCGTCGTCGGTATCTCGACCTCATGGTCAACGACGAGGCAAGACGGGTGGCGCGGGCACGTGCGGTGGTGGTCAGCGAGCTGCGCCGGCAGTTCGAGGCTCGTGGTTTCGTCGAGGTCGAGACACCGATCCTTCTCCATCAGGCGACCGGCGCCACCGCCCGGCCGTTCGCTACGCATCATCACGCACTGAACATGGACATGAACCTGCGCATCGCGACCGAGCTCTATCTGAAGCGACTCGTGGTGGGTGGGATGGAGAAGGTCTTCGAGATTGGCCGCATCTTTCGAAACGAGGGAATCGACTCGACCCATAACCCCGAGTTCACGATGCTGGAGGCTTACCAGGCGTTGGCCGACTACACGGACATGATGGATCTCACGGAGGAGGTCGTGTCCGGCCTCGCCCGGGAGGTGACAGGAGGCACGAGCCTTACCTACCAGGGGCGAGAACTCGACCTGTCGCGACCATTTCGTCGGGCGTCGATGGTCGAACTCGTGTCAGAAAAGGTGGGTAGCGACGTGGATCTGGACACTCCCCTCGACGATCTGGCTTCGTTGGCCCGCGAAAAGGCGATCGAGATCGAAGACGGGTGGAGCGAGGCCCGGATCATCTCCGAGATATATGAGGAGATCGTCGAGGCCGAGATCTGGGACCCGACCTTCGTCACCCATCAGCCGATCGAGATCTCACCATTGGCTCGCCGCAACGCCACCGATCCACGTCTGGCCGACCGGTTCGAGCTGGTGATCGCCGGATCGGAATATGCCAATGCCTTCAGTGAGCTCAATGACGCGGATGACCAGAGACTGAGGTTCGAGGAGCAGGCCGCCGCCCGCGCCGCCGGAGACGAGGAGGCACACCCCGTCGACCACGACTACCTGCTGGCGCTGGAATACGGGCTACCACCCACCGGCGGGTTGGGTATCGGCGTCGATCGTCTGGTGATGTTGTTCACCGACCAGGCGCACATCCGTGAGGTCATTCTCTTCCCGACCTTGCGGCCCGAGGCGTGATTCAGTTGGCCCGAGCGGTCTCGACCCGACCCAGCAGGTAATCACCCAGCCCTTCGAGGATCCCTCGGGCGTCGCTATCGGGGACACGGTTCAGGGCCCCCGATGCCAGCTCGAGGTGGCGCGACGCTTCGGCCAATGACGAGTCGACATGCCCGCCGGCTCGGACGATTTCGATCACATCGTTGACCACATCGTCGGCGTAGGGGTGAGAGCTCTCGAGGAGTGACCGAACCCGGTCGCCGTCCGGGCCTGACAACGCCTGGAGCACCGGCATCGTGAATTTCCCCTCCCGGATATCCGAACCCGCGGGTTTGCCGATGGCCTCTTCGTCGGCGACCAGGTCGAGAGCGTCATCGGCGATCTGAAAGACCATCCCTACCTCCCAGGCCCAATCAGAGAGTGCCTCGACTACGTCGTGGTCCGCTTCGGCGGCCATGGCCCCCAGCCGAGCGGAGGTCCGGATCAAAGACGCCGTCTTGCCGGCTATGACCTGTTCGTATTCGGGGACGCCATGGCCAAGGTTGAAATCGAGCTGGAGCTCCCGCGTCTGCCCCTCGACAAGCTCGGCGTAAGTGGCAGCGAGAAGCCTCACCGATTCCTGGCTGAGATGGGTGGCCGCAACTTCCGAGGCGCGAGCCATCAGAAAGTCACCGGCCAGGATTGCGACAGTGTTGCTCCAGTTGGCATTTACCGATACCGCTCCACGTCTGACGTCCGCCTCGTCGATGACATCGTCGTGATAGAGGGATCCGACATGGATGAGCTCGACGGAGACCCCGGCCTCCACCGGACGATGGTCGCGGGCCCCACCAAACTCGGCAGCGAGCAGTGCGAGAAGTGGGCGAAAGCGCTTGCCGCCGGCCAGCAACAGGTGCTGGGCGATCTTGGTCAGGTATGCATCGTCTGCGGTCGCGGCCTCGAGCAGACGTTCCTCCACGAGGGTGAGCGAGTCCCACACTCGGGGTATACGAATGAGACTTTGGAGGTCGTCCATCCGTGACGATGGTATTACGTGCACGTCGCTCGGAAACCATGCTCGAAGGTCAAGGATCACCCGGTGGTAAAGTTGCTCATGTCAGGCTTGGGAGTCAAGAGTGTTTGAGCGCTTCACAGACCGTGCCCGCCGGGTCGTCGTGCTGGCCCAGGAAGAAGCGCGTCTGCTCAACCACAACTACATCGGCACCGAGCACATTCTCCTCGGCCTCCTGAACGAAGGAGAGGGCATCGCCGCACAGGCGCTGGAGAGCCTCGACATCGACCTCGCCTCGGTCCGTGAAGAGGTAGTGAAGATCATCGGCCAGGGCCAGCAGTCTCCCTCCGGTCACATCCCGTTCACCCCGAGGGCAAAGAAGGTCCTCGAGCTCAGCCTTCGTGAGGCGCTCCAGCTCGGCCACAACTACATCGGCACCGAGCACATCCTCCTCGGCCTCATCCGTGAGGGTGAGGGTGTGGCTGCACAAGTGCTCCAGCAGCTCGGCGCCGAGCTGCAGAAGGTGCGCCAGACGGTCATTCAGCTGCTCTCCGGGCCGGCCGGTAGCGAACAGCAGTCATCCGAGCCGTCCGGGAGCGGGGGACGCGAGTCGGCCGCCGGCGGTTCGACAGTTCTCGATCAGTTCGGGAGGAACTACACCCAACTGGCACGGGAACGGAAGCTGGACCCGGTCATCGGCAGGATCCGCGAGATCGAGCGTGTGATGCAGATCCTCTCTCGCCGGACCAAGAACAACCCGGTGCTGATCGGCGAGCCCGGTGTGGGGAAGACCGCCATCGTCGAGGGTCTCGCCCAACGCATCATCGCCAAGGAAGTTCCGGACAATCTCCAAGGCAAGAACCTCTATTCGCTCGACCTCGGCGCCCTCGTCGCAGGCTCCCGCTATCGGGGCGACTTCGAGGAGCGTCTGAAGAAGGTGCTCAAAGAGATCAAGAGCCGGGGCGACATCATCCTCTTCATCGACGAGATCCACACCCTGGTGGGCGCCGGAGCGGCCGAAGGCGCCATCGACGCCGCCTCGATCCTCAAGCCGATGCTCGCCCGCGGTGAGCTGCAGACGGTTGGAGCCACGACCCTCGAGGAGTACCGCAAGTACCTGGAGAAGGACTCCGCCCTCGAGCGCCGGTTCCAGCCGATCCAGGTCGACGAGCCGTCGGTCAGCGAGACCATCCAGATCCTGATGGGTCTCAAGGACCGCTACGAGGCCCACCACTCGGTGCGCTTCACCGACCAGGCCATCGTCTCCGCAGCGAACCTGGCCGATCGCTACCTCTCCGACCGCTTCCTTCCCGACAAGGCGATCGACCTCATTGATGAGGCGGGGAGCCGTCAGCGCATCCATCGCACCAGCGATGTACCCGAGATAACCGCGATCGACGACAAGCTCTCCACCCTGCGCCAGGACAAGCAAGACGCGGTCTCCCGGGAGAACTATGAGCGGGCCGCCAACCTCCGGGACGAGGAGCGCGGGTTGCTGAGCGATCGTGCCGTCAAGGAGGCCAGCGAGGGTGAAACCGGCTGGGTGATCGATGAGGAGGAGATCGCGGAGGTCCTAGCTCAGTGGACCGGGATCCCCGTTCACAGGCTCACCGAAGAAGAGACCGCACGGCTCGTCCACATGGAGGACGAGTTGCACAAGCGCATCATCGGCCAGCACGACGCCATCACGGCGGTGTCGAAGGCGATCCGTCGTACCCGCGCAGGGCTCAAGGATCCCCGTCGGCCATCGGGCTCGTTCATCTTCCTCGGCCCCTCCGGTGTCGGCAAGACCGAGACCGCCAAAGCCCTCGCCCAATTCCTCTTCGGGCAGGAGGACGCCCTCATCCAGCTCGACATGTCCGAGTACATGGAGAAGCACACGGTCAGCCGTCTCGTCGGATCACCCCCGGGTTACGTGGGTTACGACGAGGGCGGCCAGCTGACCGAGGCTGTGCGACGCAAGCCGTTCTCAGTCGTGTTGTTCGACGAGATCGAGAAAGCACACCCCGACGTGTTCAACACCCTCCTCCAGATCCTCGAGGAAGGGCGTTTGACCGACGCCCAGGGCCGGACCGTCGACTTCAAGAACACCGTCATCATCATGACATCGAACCTGGGGACGCGCGACCTGCACAAGAAGGCGGTCGGCTTCCACGCCGGTGATTCGGAGATGGATTACGAGCACATGAAGGAGCGGGTCACCGAGGAGTTGAAGAAGAGCTTCCGCCCCGAGTTCATCAACCGGCTCGACGAGATCATCGTGTTCCACGAGCTGACCATGGATGAGCTCAAGCTGATCGTGGATCTGATGTTGGACCGGGTTCGAGAGCAGCTCGAGTCGCAGCATCTCGATCTGGTCCTCACTGACGATGCCAAGGTGCACCTCGGCACCCGGGGCTATGACCCCGAGCTGGGTGCCCGACCCTTGCGTCGGGCGATCCAACGCCTGCTCGAAGACCCGCTCAGCGAGCGTGTCCTACTCGGGGAGTTCAAGGCGGGCAGCACGATCCTCGTTGGACTCGACGCCGAGAACGAGGAGCTCACATTCGAGGCAGTCGCTCCACCGGATCCGACCGATGCGACACCACAACCGGAGATGGCCGGCCAGGATTGACCACTAAAGCCTGAAGCCCTTTCGGCCGATGATTCTCGGGCAAACGAACCCTCGGTCGCATGCCCATACTCGCTCTCATATTCACCATCTCCACAGCGCTGGCCCCTCTGCCGACAGCCGAGTACGTCCCGGCCAACGACGAGGCCTACACCCTCGACCTCGAAGTCGACGGCTACGTGAACGGATCCATGCCCGATGACCGATTGATGTCGTTTGACGGTTGCACCCTTGAGCGAGATGCGGCCTACATGTATGCACTCCTGATGGAGGCGGCCGAGGAGGACGGCGTCTCGCTCAGCTACGAAGACTGCTACCGGTCCTTCAGCACCCAAGCCGCCTCGTACAACCGACGGTGCCCGGTGGTCGAGACCCCTGTATACGGAGTCGACCCGGCCACTGGCTCCAAGGTGCAGACAGGCGTCAAATCAGGTCGTGCGTGCTCAGGACCACCGACGGCCAGACCCGGCCACTCCAACCATGGGTGGGGCCGAGCCGTCGACTACACCGACGGCAATGGCGTGCTTGGCTGTTCGGATGAGACCTTCCGGTGGATGCAGGGAAACGCTCATCGCTTCGGGTGGGTCCACCCGGATTGGGCCCATTGCGGCAGGAGCACCCAGGAGCCCTGGCACTGGGAATTCGCCGGCGTCACCGACTCCATCTTCCCCGGCTACGGCCAGCTCGACCCGAAACTGCTCGACGTCGTCCAGTAGGAGTCGCGTACCGGCAACCTGAGGTTGCCCGTTGCGTATCTGCAACTTCCAGCCTCAGGTTCGACAGGACGGCCTTCTACGTTGACAAGGCAGTGCGTATCGCGCTCACGACGTAGTCGGAGCGCTCGGTGATGTCCTGCCAAGTGAATCGGAGTATTCGCCAGCCCGCGAGCTGTGCCTGATTGTCGCGATGACGGTCGGTCTCGAACGACTTCATGAGTAGGTGCCATTTGCGGCTGTCACCTTCGATGATCAGTTGATGCTCCGGATATGCGAAGTCGACCCTTCCGTTCGTCGGGACCAACCACGCAGGTCGAAACTGTGTGTATGGCAGTGGGAGACCACTGGCGTCGATCAGCTGTAAGAGCCGCGACTCCAGCACGCTATCGGCTGGTACATAACGCCCTTCCCTTTGCTCGATGAGGCGCCGCACCCTTGTGGTTCCAGGTTTGCCTCGTCGCGCCAGCCCGGTGAAGACCTCGGAGAGCTTGGTCAGGTCGACGATTCCTGACGACAGCGCCCGATCAAGCACTAAATCGAGCCGCCTATCGGAAATGACGGCCGCGAGGTCGATGATTGTGCGTTCTGGACTGGTCACCGGAAGGCTCCCGATCGATACGACATCGGCATCGGAGATGTCGGTCGACTGATGGATGTGAACGCCAGGGAATCGGTTGGTGAGTCGATGAGGGACGGTGATGGTCGGTGGGCTCCAAGGAACGCCTTCGAAATGATGAAGTTGCCCTGCGGATTGGTGAGAGACGACCGCCTCGAGACGGCGACATGCCGCCGCTAGATCCAGGGCATGCGCCGAGTCGATGCCCGGAAGGGCGAGCACGCCTCTCTGCAGCCGCCTGAACACTCCATCAGAGACCATTCGGGCAAGCACGCTCCTGTCCATCCCCAACGCTTGGGCCTCGCGGGTTGTGATGATTCCGCCGTTCGCCCGGGCGTGGTCGATGATCAGGCGAGTCTTTTCTCCCATCCCGTCACTGACCGTGCCACGACGCCGAGGCGGTTTCAAGATGCTTCGGCGTAGTTGAGGCCGCGCGTGGCGCATGCGCAACGTGGAACCTCAGGTTCGCGATTGCTCGCCTAACTTGCACCCGTGAACCGCGGAGTTCGGTCGCTGTTGTTGGTGGGCGGGGCGTATGTGGCGGCGCAGATGATGGCGGACATCGCAAGTTTGCGCATCATCGAGATAGCCGGGCAGGCCGTTGACGCCGGCACCCTCATCTACCCCTTCACCTTCACACTGCGCGACCTCGTGCACAAGATCGCCGGGAAGTCGGCGGCGAGAACACTGATCTTCCTCGCTGCCGGGATCAACGTGTTCATGGCGGCCTTCTTCTGGTTCGTGTCTCGTCTCCCTCCCGACCAGGTCACCGGGCCACAACTCGAGTTCGGGGTGGTCCTAGCCCCGGTCTGGGGCATCGTCGTAGCCTCGATCATTGCCGAGATCGCCTCCGAGTTGATCGACACCGAGGCCTACTCACGTTGGGTCGCACGATTCGGCGAGGACAAGCAGTGGGGCCGGGTCCTGTTCAGCAACGCGATAGCCATACCGGTCGACTCGGCTGTCTTTGTCGGGCTGGCGACTCTGTTCGGGGTCTTCCCACCCGAGGTGGCGTTGTCGATCTTGTGGGTCAATGTGGTCCTCAAGGCCCTGATCACCGTGATCTCGATCCCCTGGATTTACTGGGTCCGCCCCGAGCCGCTGGGGGCGACTTACACCCAAAATGGTCGTTAATGTGACTCGTCGGGCAGGGGTTCCCTTGCCATTTCATATCAATGGAGGACTATCAGCGTGAAACGCTATTTGCGGTATCTCGCCCTTATCTCCGCCCTGGCACTGGTGCTCGCGGCCTGTGGGGGCGAAGAAGGCGGAGACACCACCACTACGGCGGGCGAGGCGACGACGACCGCCGCCGCCGAGCCAACCACGACGGCGGGCGGGGAGACAACCACATCCGCTGCCGGTGATACGACGACGACAGCCGCCGTAGCCCCGGACGGCACCGGCCGCACCGTGGGCATGGCCTTCGACGTCGGAGGTCGCGGGGACCTGTCGTTCAACGACCTCGCGGCTGCCGCCTGGGACAATGCCCTCACGGAGTACGGGGTCACCGGCGAGGAGCTGGCGCCCGAGGCGGGTGGCGAGAACCGAGAGGAGAACCTTCGTCTCCTGGCTGAGTCTGGCATGGAGCTGATCATTGCCAACGGCTTCGCCTTCGCCCAGAATGTGTGGCGGGTGGGTACAGAGTTCCCGGACACGCTGTTCGCCATCACCGACGACTGCCCCCAGGACGACACCTTCACCGTGGTGGATATGCCAAACGTCAGATGCCTGCTCTTCTCCGAGGAGCAGGGCTCGTTCCTGATGGGTGTGGCCGCGGCGCTGAAGAGCACCACCGGCACCGTCGGATTCATTGGCGGTGTCGAGACCCCGCTCATCCTCAAGTTCCAGGCCGGGTTCGAAGCCGGGGCGGCGGCAGCCAACCCCGACATCACCATCCTGCCCGCGGTGTACCTGACCCAGGTGCCCGACTTCACCGGGTTCAACGACCCGGTCAAGGGCAAGGAAGCGGCTCTGGCGCTCTACGGCCAGGGGGCAGATGTGGTCTTCCATGCTGCGGGTGGTTCCGGTCTGGGTCTGTTCGAGGCAGCCGTCGAGCAGTCCACCGACGACTCTTTCTTGTGGGCCATTGGTGTCGACTCCGACCAGTACGAGGCCGTGGGCGACCCTGCTCTCCAGGAGCACATCCTGACCTCGATGCTGAAGCGGGTCGATGTGGCCGTGGACAAGGCGATCGTCGATTTCCTCAACGATGAGTTCACTCCCGGGCCGGTTCGACTCGGCCTCGCCGAGGGCGGTATCGGATACGCGACCTCCGGTGGCTTCGTCGACGACATCGCTGCCGACCTCGATGGATATGCCGAGCAGATCATCTCCGGGGAGATCACAGTTCCCACAGAGCCAGGGGCCTGACAGAAGGCACTCCTGCTAACTTGCGCCGGGCCCAGCAATCTGGGCCCGGCGTTCTATTTGGACAGGGGAGATGGCTGCGGCACCCGCAATACAGCTCGAGGGCGTCACGAAGCGGTATCCGGGGGTGGTGGCCAACAATGACGTCGAGTTGACTGTCGCCTCGGGTGAGGTGCACGCCGTTGTCGGGGAGAACGGGGCCGGCAAGTCGACCCTGATGAAGATCATCTACGGGATGGTCCGCCCCGACGAGGGCATCATCACCATCGACGGCGCACAGGCCAACTTCCGTACCCCCAAAGACGCCATCGATGCGGGGATCGGGATGGTGCACCAGCATTTCATGCTGGCCGACAACCTCACCGTACTCGAGAACGTCATCCTGGGCTCTGAGCCCAGGTCCGGTGTGAAGATCGATTTCGAAGGTGCCTCGGAGCGGATACGGATTCTCGGTGATACTTACGGGCTGAGGCTTCAGCCGAACCAGAGGGTGGAGAAGCTGTCGGTCGGTGAGCGGCAAAGGGTGGAGATCATCAAGGTTCTCTATCGCGGCGCCCAGATCCTCATCCTCGACGAGCCCACGGCGGTGCTCGTCCCTCAGGAGGTGAATGAGCTATTCGACTCGATCAGGGACCTCAGGGAAGAGGGTCACACCATCATCTTCATCTCGCACAAGCTCGACGAGGTACTCTCGATTGCAGACCGGATAACGGTTATGCGAGACGGGCAGACGGTAGGGACCACCACACCGTCCGAAGTCGACGCGCGGCAGCTGGCAGAGATGATGATCGGCTCCGAGCTGCCCTCGCCGGAGACCAAGGAGTCGACAGTCCAGAACGAGGTGCTGCTCGACGTGTCGGATCTGGCTCTTCTCTCCGACGAGGGGCGCCCGGTACTGGACGACATCACCTTTGTCGTGCGCAAGGGCGAGATCGTCGGGATCGCAGGTGTCGAGGGCAATGGGCAGGCCCAGCTGATCGATTCCCTGCTCGGTCTGGCGCCGACCTCGACCGGGAGCATCACGCTGGCCGGAAAGTCGATGGACGATCTGGAGACGAGAGAGCGAAGAGCAGCCGGAATCGGCCTGATCCCCGAGGATCGTCATCGCCAGGGTCTGCTCCTTCCTTCCCCCCTGTGGGAGAACGCCGCATTGGGCCATCAATACAAGGAGCCCTATGCCAACGGCATCTGGATCGACAAGAAGGGGACTCGGGAGCACACCGCCGAGATCGTGCGGCGCTTCGACGTGGCCGCTCCCAACGTCGATGTCCCAGCCGCCGCCCTGTCGGGGGGAAACCAGCAGAAACTGGTCGTTGGCCGCGAGTTGATGGCCAATCCGACTGTCCTGTTGGCAGCGCAGCCCACTCGTGGCATCGACATCGGGGCGCAGGCCGAGGTCTGGGAGGAGCTGAAGAGAGCCCGTGCTGCAGGGATGGGGATCCTGCTCATCTCGGCCGATCTCGACGAGCTCATCGGGCTCTCCGACACCATCCATGTCCTGTTCGAGGGCAAGTTGGTGGCCAAGCTAGACCCTTCGGAGATCACGCCCGAGATACTCGGGTCGTATATGACCGGGGCCGGGGAGAAGAAGGCGTCGTGAAGTCCGGGAGGCTCCTGACTTCAGTGGTGGCCCCGGCGATCGCCATCATCATCGCGTTCGGAATTGCGGCCGTCGCCCTGTTGCTGGTTGGCATCGACCCGATCACGGCATACAAGGAGATGTGGGTGTTCGGCACGACGCCTGAGTCCTTGATCATCACTGTCAACAACGCCCTCCCGCTCTTCGTGTCTGCTCTTGCCGTTGCGGTCGGCTTCAAGATGGGGCTCTTCAACATCGGGGTCGAGGGCACCTATCTGATAGCGGCCTTGTTCGCCGCCTACGTCGGTGCGCGCGTCTCCACAACACCGGTCCTTCATGTGACCGCGATCCTCCTCGTGGCGGTCCTGGTTGGCGCCGGTTGGGCCTGGATCCCGGCCTATCTCAAGGTAAAGCGCGGTGTCCATGAGGTGATAGCCACGATCATGCTCAACTACATCGCATTTGCCCTCAGCGCATATCTGTTCCTGAATGTGTTCCGGGCAGAGACCGCCGGTCTCACCATTGCGACCGATCTGATCCCCGAGACGGGCTGGATACCTTCTCTCACCCCGCTGCTGGCAGCGATCGGGATAGAGGTCAGGGCGGGGGCAAACTTGCAGGGGTTCGTAATCATCGCAATCGCCCTCGGTGTCGGGTATCACTACCTGGTCAACAAGAGCCGCTTCGGGTACGACCTCCGGGCGAGCGGGATCAATCCGACGGCTGCCAATGCAAGCGGCGTCGACCCCAAGAAGATGATCATCAGGACGATGCTCATCTCGGGAGGCTTGGCGGGCCTGGTCGGGATCGCCCCACTCCTCGGTTTCTACCACCAGTACCCGCAGGACTTCCCCCGCAATTACGGGTTCAACGGCATCGCTGTGGCCTTGCTGGGAAGGAACAACGCGGTGGGCATGGCCTTCGGCGCCCTCCTGTTCGGGTTCATGCAGAGGTCGGCGCTGATCCTCGACCTGAGGGATGTGCCCAAGGAGATCGTCACGATCATTCAGGGGATCGTGGTGCTCGCCGTGGTCATCGTCTATGAAGTCATCTCGAAGTACGTCCAGCGTCGCGTCATCGCCTCGGCAGCAGCGGCAACCGAATTCGATCCGGTCACCTCGGCGGAGGCGGCATGAGCACTCTGATCGATCGTTATCGAAAGGCTGACCGGGGCGTGCGGGTCGTGATGATCGCCGTGGCAGCGGTCCTGGTCATGACTCTCGCCGAGCTGGTCACCGGCACTTCTGACCTGACCTCACGGAGCACGGCCAGCGCCGCCCTCCGGCTGGCGATACCGATCCTT
>JARDZU010000091.1 GCA_029240695.1 Acidimicrobiia bacterium
GACCGCTGGCGAGTCATTGGACCTTGGATTGGTCCGTGTCAATGACAGGCTCTCGGTGACCGCCCGGTTCTCGTGACCCTGGATCCCTCCGTAGACATTGCCCGGGGTCAGATCGCCCTCGACGCCTACTCGGCCGTAGTCACGTCCGTGGCGCGGACGCTCCTACCCACCGTCGTCGCCCTGACCACGCGTCGTCGGGGTCGCCGGGGTGAGTGGCATGACGGCTCGGGCTCGGGCGTGGTCATCAGCGGTGACGGGTTCATGCTGACATCGGCCCATGTCGTGGAGGGAAGCACCAGGGGCGGCGCCTCGTTCGTGGACGGCTGGGAGACAGGATTCGACGTCGTGGGCCGCGACCGACTCTCCGATCTCGCAGTCCTCAAGCTCGAAGGTTCAGAGGCGCCCGCTGCCGAGCTGGGAGACGCCTCGAGCCTGGAGGTGGGCCAGCTCGTCGTTGCACTGGGCAACCCCCTCGGCTTCTCCGGATCGGTGACGGCGGGAGTGGTCAGTGCTCTGGGACGGTCGATCGCGGCCAACAGCCAGGGGCATTCCCGTCTCGTCGAGAACGTGATCCAGACCGACGCCGCCCTTCACCCCGGAAACTCGGGCGGCCCGCTGTCGGACGCCGGAGGCAGGGTGGTCGGGGTCAACACTGCCGTCGTCGGACCCATGATCGGGCAAGGCCTCGGTTTGGCGGTGCCGATCGACGAGGCGACCAAGGCGATCGTCGCAGAGCTGATCAAGAGTGGGAAGGTCCGTCGCGCATATCTAGGCGTCGCCGGGGGGACCCGCCCTCTGCCGCCCCTGCTGGCTGACCGGTTGGGTCAAGAGCGAGGCATCGAGGTCGTGGAAGTAGTGGAGGGCAGCCCGGCGCAAAGATCGGGGATCCGCCCGGGTGACATCCTGGTCGCCGGTGACGGCGTGCCTCTGCGAGACGCCAGGGACCTTCAGCGCATGATGACCGGAGACCGTGTCGGTGGGTCGGTCGATCTCACGGTGATCCGTGGTGGCGCCCTCTCGACTGTCGCCACCCGGCCGGTCGAGTTGGAGGCAGGCCAGGTCTAGGGCTTCTAACTCCCGAAGACCGGCTCGGCAGTCGCCGTCGCGCTGTTACCCCGCGCGTCGGTCCCGGTCACGGTCAGGGTGAAGCTCTCGTCCTTCATGAAGAGCACTGGCCCGAGACGCAGAGTGACCGGCTGGCCCGGCGCCTTGACCAGTTGGGTGATCTGACCGTCGGTGACCGGCACCCCGTTGAGATCGGCAACACAGGCGGGCCTCGGGTCGACCGCGTCCTGACAGGAGAAGTCGACGGTGAACATCCCGGTGTTCCGCGTTGCTGTTATCCGATCCAGCTCTGCCACGATCACCGGCGGCGTCTGGTCCAGGGCGAGACCGACGATGACGGCCTCGTGGTCCGACGACCGGTATTGGTCGGGGGCGTAGATGGCGTCCTGGGCGTCTTGCTTGAACTCGGTGTCGTAGTCGATGAGGTCGGGTTCGTCGGCATTGATGTGCCATACCGTCGACCCCGTCACTTGCGCCCGCAGCGTCTGATTGGCCAGCGCGTAGTCGAGATAGCCGAGCTGGCCGTCGAACAGGTAGCTGTAAGCCCTCTCGCCTTCGAACTGCAGCAGCAGATCGGTGAAGTCATCACCGGTGGCGGGGACGCCGTCCCTTCCCGCGGTCAGGGCGTCGATTGGGTCTTCTTTGTCATAGGAGTTCAGGTCGCCGATGACGAGAAAATCAGGGTCGCCGCTGCTCGTCGGGTCGTCAGCGAGCCAGTCGGCAAGCACAGCCGCCGACAATGCCCTCGTCAGGTTGCAGTTCCCTTGCACCGGATCGTCATCGCCAGGCCCGCATGCCGAGCCCTTCGACTTCAGGTGGTTGACCACCACGGTGAACAACTCGCCCGTCGCGTTCTCCTGGAACGTCTGAGCCTGAGCCGGCCGGTTCTGAGCCATGCCCAGGTTGTTGGGGTCCAGGAATTCGTCGCTGTCCAGCACTGCGTCTGTTCCGACCGGGGTCACCGTCGACGGTTTGTAGATGAGTGCGATCCTGATCGCATCCGGCCCGATCGACCCTGATCCGATGTATTGATAGGTCCCGGCGCCCATCTGTTCGTTGAGCCCGGCGACCAGATCGGCCAACGCCTCGTCCGCGGGATTGTTCTCGATCTCCATCAAACCGACCACGTCGGCATCGATCTCCGTCAGGGCCGTGATGATCTTGTCCTTCTGCCGGGTGAACTCTTCGGCATCGTCGGCACCGCGGCATTCCTGGTTCTCGAGGGGCCCGCAGACGAAGACACCCGTGTCGAGGGTCGAGAAGTAGTTCAACACGTTGAACGATGCCACCTCGAGGCTTCCTCCAACTGGGGTGTGCTCCACAGGGCGCGGGTTCTGGACCGCGAAATCGGCCCCTTGTGTCGGATGAATCCTGTAGAGGTCGAATGCGAAGTCGAGCACTCCGACCACATTCGCCACGGTGTCGCCGCCACGGAACAGGTTGTCCAGATTGAACTCGGCGCCGTTCGGGTGGACCGCGGGGTCCGGGTTCTGGGCGGTCCGACCATCGTCGAGGGTGATCCGGCTCAGGGCATTGGCTGCCGCGAGTTGGTTGGCTTCTGCCGACCCGGGCTCGAACAGGGCGGTTGGCTGAAACTGGCGTTCGGTGGACAGGACGATCTCGCCGAAGCGGTCGAAGTTGAAGAACTCGGAGATCGTCAGGGTCTGAGGCAAATTGACCGACATGCCCTCGAACGCCTCTAGGTCTGTGATTTCCGTCACTGGAAGGGTGACGGTGGCCGGGGTGACGCCGTTCCCGGCCGAGATCACTGTCACCGAGGTCACCGTACCGATCTGGGTGGAGCCGTTGAACTCGTCCACCGTGCCGGTCACCTCGACGAGATCACCAACGGCGACGTTCACGCCGAAGGAGCCATCGAACACGAAGATGCCTTCAGAGGTCAATGGATCGCTGTCGGCCTGTGCGTCCTCCTCCTGCAGGTAGAAGCCGCGCAGTGCCCCGGTGCCCTGGAAGTCACCGACCACCACCGCCTCGACCACGACGCCAGTGCCTTCGTGCGGGCTGGCCGGCCCGGCTCCCTGGATCTCATGGATGAGACGGGCGACCGGGTCTGGTGGCACGATCGCACACACGTTGGCCACCCCGACTGTCGGGATGAATTGGGCATATGTGTCGGTGTTTCGGGCTCCACCACTCCCGTTCGGGCAGCGCTGGTTGGAATGGCCCGGCCCGTCCCCGGCCGCGTTCTCGTCCACCTGCGGCTGGCCCGCGTTCAACAGGGGGAGCAAGCCAGTGTCGTCTGGGTCGGCTGTCTCATGGACCACTGCGTCCACCAGACCGTCGAGGGTGATTGAGGTGTTCACAGGGAAGCTCGTCCCATCGGCTGCATAGAGGGCGAGCGCGTCCTGCCCATTCTGGATGGAGACCGGTGAGTCGAGATCACAGTTGACTGCGAATGCAGCATCGACATCGCCACAGACCACGGCATACCCATCGGAATCGGTGGTCAAGCCGTCGAGGTCCACCGACCCGTAGCTGAGGTCGTTGCTCCCGTTGTAGAAGACCAGGGAAAACCCGTCCAGGGAGGTGTTCCCCGCGCCGCCGTCGTAGATCTCGACGAATTCGGCAGCGTCGGTGCCGGGCGTGTCGGCGTCGACCTCATTGATTATCACGGACGTTGGCGGCGGCGTCTCGTCCTCGGTATAGGTGCCGATGGGAAATGGCACCGCCGCGGTGGCGTTGCTCGTCTCATTGTCCAGGGCGTTTGGTTCGCTGAATGACCAGTTGTCCAGGGTGAAGGCGGCCCCGTCCTGGCCGGTCCCGTGTACGCGGTAGGCCCAGCCGTCCGTGTACTCCCAGGGCTGGCCGGTCCCGGACATGCCAACGGTGCCGAACACATCGACGACATCGCCGCCCAGGAAAAGCTCGATGGCATCGTCCCCGTTGATATTGGTGGCCTGACCATGGATGAAGTCGGGGGCGAAGCCAAGGAAGCTGTTGAATCCAGTGCCCTCAGTCGCCAGGTAGATGAAATCGCCGGCCGTTGCAGCGACTGCTGGGAAGGTGAACTCCGGACCGGTGCTCGGGTTCCCGTTGTTGGCCGAGCCCACCCCGTAGATGCTCATATCGGGGATGTCGTTGGCCACATAGAGCTCGACCGCCTTGGGCAGACCGCCGGCCAATGGGCCGTCGACCACGCCGGTGATGACCAGGTCGCCGGTGGTTGCGCCCGCGGGCAGGGCGGTGAGGGGAAGCAGGGAGCCGAGCATGCCGATCACGATCAGCGCGCTCAACCTCGAGGGGTTGCGAGTCACGTCGTCCTCCTGTGATGCGCCTCCCGCCCCCAGTGAGCCTTTGTCGGCCAGCCCGAAACTATTGCACCACATCTCGGGCACAAAGTGAGTCGTCGAAGATTCCCACAGATTTGGCCCCGGGATCACCGCCCGGACCCAGTTCACCGTCGCCGTATCCTTCAGCGTTCCATGCTCCTCAAGCACAACGTCCTGTCAGGCATAGAGACCGGACGGATCGGGTCTGTGTACCGGAGATGGGACCAGGCACGGGTCAAAGCCGGATCGAATCTTCGCACCGCCATCGGCGTCATCGAGGTCCTCTCCATCGACGTCGTCGACCCGGGAGCGCTGACACAGGAAGACGCGGCCGAGGCTGGCTTCGAGAGCGTGCCCGAGCTAATCGCTTCCGCCGGGAACCGCGGGGAGACGCTCTATCGCATGCGACTTCGCCACGTTGGACCGGATCCTCGGGTGACACTGCGGGAGACGATCCCGGATGAGGCCGGCCTGATTGAGATAGCCGGCCGTCTGCAACGCCTCGACTCCATCAGCAAGCACGGTCCATGGACCCGGGAGACATTGGGTCTGATCGAAGACAATCCCGGGGTGCGAGCCGAAGACCTGGCCGCGTCGGTCGGCCGGGAGAAGATGCCCTTCAAGCTGGATGTCCGCAAGCTGAAGGAGATGGGGCTCACCGAGAGCCTCCTCACCGGGTATCGGCTGTCACCGCGCGGTGAATCCGTCCTGAGATACCTGGCTTAGGGCTGGTTTCCCTTGCCGGGGGCGGTTGCGGCAGGCGAATCCTCTGTGTTGGCCCCGCGGCTGGGCACGGTCACGGACGGTGACTCGGCGGGTGGGCCGTTGTCCTGGCTGGGCGCGGTCACGGACGGTGATTCGGCGGGTGGGCCGTTGTCCTGGCCGTTGCCATTCGAACCGCCGTTCCCGGACGCAGATCCGTCGTTCGACCCCTGATTACCGGCGCCCGCACCCGGGTTGTTCGACTGTCCCTGGCCGGGGGCCGGGGCGACGGTCGGGTCTTGAGCCCCGTTTGGATCGTCGCCCCCGCCGATGTCCCGGGCGAGTTGGGCGACCCCTTGACCGAACTCGCGGCCGTCCGTTCCTGTGCCGGTGCCGACGTTCTCGGCGATATAAGTGAGCAGGGCTGAGACACGAATATTCGCAGTGGAGGCCGCCTGAGCGGTGTCCTCTATGTGGACGAGGTTCTCCGAGGCAGTATTGAGCGCATTGAGAGCCACGGCGGATGAATCCGCGGAATTTTCGCTCAGCGCTTCGATGGCATGCTCGACAGCTTCGTCCGACCGACCTCGAGTTGCTATCACCACTGCTTCATCGAGCCGTTCGCCTGTTGAGCCCGAGCCGATGCCTACCCGCTCGAACGCCCGATCGAGACCGTAGAGAGCATCGCCGGGAACAGCGCCGTCGGCGGCCAGGGCCGCGCCGGCTGTCCCGGACATGAGAAGTACGGCTACCCCGACTGTTGCCATCCGCGGGGCTAAACCGTGCCGGGGTGTCGACCGCGGACGCCGAAGAGTGGTGACGGCTGCGGTAGCGGACTGTGTCAGTTTGACTTCCGCTCCGGCAATTCTTGCGAAGTGTGCAATTTCCGACTCGGCTGGCGCCGTCGTCCATTGAGTGCGGATCATCTCCAAAACCGGGGCCAAACCTGACAGTCGCCCGCCCTCGATAGGCGTGCCGGCGAGCAGTAACTCGATCTCACGATCTAGGACTTTCGTGGGCGGCATCTCACCCAAGTAATCGCTGGAAGGTCTCATCGGGTTACCCCGCTGAGGTCGACATGCTCGCTTAGGGCGAGCAGGCCCCTTCGCTGGGCAGCCTTGACGGCGCCCACCCGCTTTCCCAGGACCGAAGCAGTTTCTTCAAGCGTCAGTTGGCCAATGATCCGGAGACTGAGCACATCGGATTGGCTCTCGGACAGCTTCTCGAAAGCGGATTTCAGCTCGTCAGTGGTCAGTCGATTCAACGCCTCTACCTCCACGTCTCCTCCCACGCCACCACCCGTGGGGTCCGAGAGAGTGGTGGTTTCAGGGCGACGTTGCCGCGCCCTCCGTGAGTCGATGAGCCGCCTGTGGGCAATCACGAAAACCCAGGAGCGAAAGGCTGACTCATCCCCGTCGAAGCTCGAGATGTTCCTGGCGATCTGCAGGAAGGTCTCCGACGTCAAGTCGTCTGGCTCCGCCGCCCCCCGATTGGCCAAATACCCGGCGACAGTCCCGGCCAGGTCTCGATAGATCTCGGCCCAGGCCCATTCCGCCCCGTCTTTGGCGGCGCGAAGCCTCGTCTCGAAAGAGTGGTCACGAGGATTGGCGATTCTGGGATCTGGCGAGGACATCGGTTTTTGATTGGAGGGCCGGTCGATTTCACACAAGGATTGTTTCGGAATGCAGTAATCGTAGGTCTCTGGTGTATCGACAGCCTCGGCTCCATACTGAGGCATCATCCTTCAAGCGGAAAATTCTCGTTAACCATTCGGCGTTGGCCACCGATAACTAGATCGAAGTATCACGGGGATTCAGAACTGTCACGGGTCAACCGTGAACGGGGGTGCATGTGCGATTTACAGCTGGTGGTCGCAAAGACCGAGGGGCGAGTCTCGTTGAATTTGCAATGGTCGCTCCGTTCCTTCTCCTGCTCATTCTGGGGATGGTCGAGTTTGGCTGGCTCTTTGCCAATAACCTCGACGTTCGACATGGTGCCCGGGAAGGCGCCCGACTCGCCGCCGTGAATTTCCCTGAAGGTCCACCACCGAACTCGGGATCCCCCAGCACCAACACTGCTGCCCTTGTCACGGAGATATGTTCCCGCATGCAGACTCCGGAGAACGCAGATCTGACGATCACCAGCGCCGGCGACGTGGGTGACCCCGCCACGGTGACGGTCAACGCACCCGGGGAGACTCTCACCGGATTCATCGACTTCCTGTTGCCTTCGACGCTCATTTTGACGTCGACCGTCGAGACCCGGCTGGAGCAGACAGCGACATGGAACAATGTCTCGGCCGAGGCGTGTCCATGATCGACCGAAAGGCCCTTGATCGAGAGTCTGGCGCCACCGCGCTCCTGGTTGCGATGTCGATGCTGGTGCTGATGGGTTTCGCCGCACTTGCGATCGACATCGGCTTGGCTATGAACGAGCGTCGTCAGGATCAGTCGGCAGCCGATGTCGGGTCCCTCGCCGCCCTGCAGTTCGCTCAACCAAACCTGGGTTGCTCGGGATCTGCCTGTCTTTCTCAGGCAGAGGCCAACGGGGCCAACGAGGCCATCGACGTGGCTTCCGCCAGTCTGGATGATCCGACACTCGCCGACTGGTCTGATGGTGCCCTCTGTGGGGCGCCGCCCTCAGGAGAGGGCTTCAATGTCACCAGCGTCTCACCTTGCGTCGCCTTCACCAATGGCTTCGACCGTGCGTGGGTGAAGATACCCACCATCGCCTCTCCCAATTCATTCGGCAAGCTCTTCGGCAGTGACTCGACCAACGTCAGTGCATACGCGATCGCCGACCAAGACTTCGAGAACCCTGGCCCGGTGCTTCCATTCCTCCTCCCCGGGAACGCGGGAAGCACCGACTACAACTGTCTCAAGACCGGGCCGAATCCGAGTTGGGGGGTGTGTGAGGATCTTCCCACGGTGGGGAACTTCGGCTCGATGGACTTCTTCCTCTACGGAAACATAGATCGCAACAGCACACAGAAATGTACCGGCGACACGAACGGACGGCTGATCTCCAATATCGCCCGCGGTGTCGATCATCCTCTCGGTCTCCATCCCACGGGTTCGGGCGCCGGAATACAAGAGCCCGACAACTGTCCCAACCTCGGTGCAGAGCCGGACATGGCACAGGGCCAGGCCGGTGTTGGCTCTGCCCTCGAGGACGGCCTCATTTATGGTGGCAGCAGCTACTCGCTGGACGGAAGCCTCTACGACGGCCTCCTCGAAGACGGCTCCGGGTTCCTGGTGAGGAATGGCGGCGGGGGCAAGCCACTGGTGAGGGTCGACGACACACCGTTGTGGGACTTCCTCGCCAGCGGGATCCCCGGACCGGATTGCGCCGGGGTCAACACCCCCGCCGAGATGCTGACCTGCGTCGCTTGGGCGAAGGCCAACAGCGTGGTGATCTTCGACGACAGCATCATCACCGCGCAACGATTTGGGTTCACGCCCAAGGTGGCTGAACCGGACTTTCTGAGCCCGGGCGCGTTCTACCACATTGTCGGCTATCAGCCGGTGTACGCCGATACGACCTATTACGGATGCAGCGCCGGCCCGAACCAATGCGACATAATCCACACCCCAGGGGTAGCCAATGCCGACCCCTGCCCCCCCGATGCCCAGTGGGTGACCTGTGGCACGGCCGGTCCTCATACCGCTGCGCTGAACGCGGTCACCGCATATGTGCTCTCGGCGGACATTCTCCCCGATGTGGCCAGATCGCCCTCACCCGGCGATGACGGTCAGCGGCGATTCAACCTGTCCGAGTGACGGCCCGGGACCAGTAAACGAACGAGACCTCCTGTGGGGTGAGAGCCAGTTCCCGAGTAGACGGCGATCTCGTCGAGTGAGGCCATGAAGGGCCGGTTCGGGCTGTGGCCCAGTCGGCGCCCGGCCCCGGCCCCGGGGTTTCGTGCACCGGGGCCGGCTCGTGACTAGCACGGCGATGGGCCTGCGGACCCAAACCGCCATCGGCCGTTGGACCTAGCCCGGATACACTCGACGTGGTGCCCCGTCGTCCCCCGGCCCCGACCAGCCTGCTGAGCGAGGACGACCTCCATCTCTGGAACGAGGGGACCCACTACCGCCTCTACGAGAAACTGGGCTCCCATCAGACCGAGGGGGGTGTGCAATTCGCGGTCTGGGCCCCCAATGCCGACTCGGTTTCCGTGGTCGGTGATTGGAACGGCTGGGATCCTTCCACCGACAGGCTCAACCCGCGAGGCGTTTCCGGAATATGGGAGGGATTCGTCGAGGGAGTGGGTCAGGGCGCGGCCTACAAGTACCGAATTGGCAACGGGCGCACCGTCGGGGAGAAAGCCGACCCGTTTGCGTTCCACACCGAGACCCCTCCCAAGACTGCCTCCAAGGTCTGGGACCTGGGCTACGAATGGGATGACGCGGAATGGATGGGGAGTCGTGCTGGGCGAAACACTCTGGATGCCCCGTTGGCCGTGTACGAGATGCATCTCGGTTCGTGGCGTCGGGGCGAAGGCGGACGCCATCTCACGTATCTGGAGCTGGCCGAGCAACTCCCGGCATACCTCGTTGACCTCGGCTTCACCCATGTCGAGCTGATGCCGGTGATGGAGCACCCGTTCTACGGCTCGTGGGGCTACCAGACCACCGGCTATTTCGCGCCGACCAGTCGCTACGGCGCCCCGCAGGACTTCATGACTCTGATCGACGCTCTCCACCGGGCGGGTATCGGGGTGATCCTCGACTGGGTGCCCTCGCATTTCCCGACCGATGGGCATGGCCTTGGTCTCTTCGACGGCACCCATCTGTATGAACACGCCGATCCGAAGATGGGTTTCCATCCCGACTGGGACACGTACATCTTCAACTACGGACGGGCCGAGGTGCCCGCCTTCCTGATCAGCAATGCCCTGTTCTGGCTCGATCGCTATCACGCCGACGGGCTCAGAGTCGACGCCGTGGCGTCGATGCTCTACCTCGACTACTCGCGCCGGACGGGGCAGTGGATTCCCAACCGGCATGGGGGCCGAGAGAACTTGGAGGCGATTGCATTCATCCGGCGGCTGAACGAGGTCGTCTACCAGGACTATCCGGCCGTTCAGACTGTTGCCGAGGAATCGACCTCATGGCCCCTGGTATCGCGGCCGACATTTCTCGGCGGCCTCGGATTCGGGCTCAAGTGGGATATGGGATGGATGCACGACACCCTGGTCCATCTCTCACGCGAGCCGGTGCATCGCTCCTTTCATCACCACGAGTTGACCTTTCGGGCGGTGTACGCCTTCAGTGAGAACTTCATGCTCCCCATCTCTCATGACGAGGTCGTTTACGGCAAGCGCTCTTTGCTCGAGAAGTTCCCCGGGGACGACTGGCAGAAGTTCGCCACCCTTCGCTTACTTCTTGCCTACATGTGGTCTCAGCCGGGAAAGAAGCTCCTGTTCATGGGCTCCGAGATCGCCCAGCGTTCGGAATGGTCCCATGACGGCCAAGTGGACTGGTCCGTTCTCGAAGTGCCTCCCCACCGCGGGATCCACCGGCTTGTCGCCGATCTCAATCGGATCTATGCCGGGGAGCCGGCCCTCCATGAGTTGGACTCCGATCCGGAGGGTTTCGAATGGGCGGTGCCCAATGACGCGGCCAACAGTGTCCTCGCATACTTTCGACGGTCATTGCCCGGCGATGCCCTGCTCGTGGTGGTCAATCTCACACCCGTGCCCCGCCATGCTTATCGCATCGGCGTGCCCGATCCCGGTCGATGGGTCGAGATCCTAAATACCGACGCAGACCTTTATGGAGGCAGTGGGCAAGGCAACTTTGGGGGTGTCGACACCGGTCCACTGGCAGTGCCCCACCACGGCTTCCCCCAGAGCATCGACCTGACACTCCCACCGCTCGGCGTGGTCATCCTCCGTCATGAACCGTTGCCGGGGAAGACCGGCTAGTCCCCCGGCGTTCTTAGGTTGACCCCGCTTTGAGCAAGTTCGTCTGCATTCACGGGCACTTCTACCAGCCACCCCGGGAAAACCCTTTCACCGGGAAGGTGCCGGAACAGCCCACGGCCGCGCCGTGGCACGACTGGAACGAGCGCATCACCGAGGAGTCCTACGCCGCCAACGCTCGTGCGCGCATCCTCGACGGCAACGGCGACGTCACCACGACGATCAGCACCTACGAGTCGATCAGCTTCGATATCGGCCCGACCCTGCTCAGCTGGCTCGAAGAGGCCGACCCAGAGACCTACCGGGCA
>JARDZU010000258.1 GCA_029240695.1 Acidimicrobiia bacterium
CGCTGGGACCAGGCTGTGGTCCTGGTCCCATCGGATCACGATCAGGAAACCATCGACCCCAGCAAACGAATCGACCTCCATACCGTTGCCACGGAACGGGGCCTCGACCTCACGGTCGTGGATGAGGGCACGGCCGCCATGCTCGCCGGCCCGGGCGCGATTCAGCCGACCTGGGTCGAAAGGGTCCATGGAGTGGAGAGCTGGGTCCAGGTAACACCTGACGTCTCATTTGTCTTCTCTCTCCCCGAGTGGTGGTTCGCCGATCCTGACCTGCCCGACCTCCGCGGCGCTCACGGCGGGCCCCGGACCAGGTCGACAGTGGCAGTGGCGGCCGGGGCCGATGAGCTGGTTGCCGAAGCGAAGGACAGGTTCTTGTGCCCGAGACTCGGCGCCGAAGACTGGTTCGAGCTCGTCGAGCGGCGCAGGCGGTGACTGCTCGAACCTAGGGTTGGGCATCGTGTCACTGACCGCCGACCAGCTCGAAATGCTCGCCACCACCCAACTGGTGGTCATCGAGACAAAGAGAGGCGAGCGAGTCATCAGGACCACTATTTGGGTCGCGGTCAATAGCGATGACGTCTATATCCGCTCTGTCCGGGGCGAAGCCGGTCGTTGGTACCGGAGGGCGATCGCCGATCCCGATGTCACACTCGAAGTCGGTGACGAACGCCTCCGGTTCAATGCGGTACCGGCGACAGATCCCGAATCCATCGAAGCCGCCTCCGCGGGGTTGCGAGAGAAGTATCGGGGCCGATCGCTCGAGAACATGCTGCTCCCGGAGACTCTGAACACCACCCTTCGCCTCGAGCCTCGATAGCCCTCAGACGTTCCCGCTCAGCACCAGCAAGGCATGGATGGCGATCCCGACCAGTGCCCCGACCACGGTTCCGTTGATCCGCACGAATTGGAGATCTCTGCCCAACTGAAGCTCGAGACGGTGCGAGATCTCGGTGGCATCCCAGCCGGCCACAGTTGTCTCGATCATCCCGATGACCTCTACATCCCACTGATGAGCGAGTCGCTCGGCGGCGTCGGCTATCCACGTGTCGATACGGGTTCGGAGGGCTTCGTCCTCGAGCACGCGGTGCGCCCACCACTGGATCAACTCCGCAAGACGCTTCTCGAGATCCGAGCCGGGCCGGGAGGCGGCACGGCCCAGACTCTCCCGGAGGACCTGCCACTGGGTCTGGAGGGTGGTGGCCAATTCCGGTGAGTCGAGGATGTGCAGCTTCGATTCCTCGATCCGATCCGCCAGATCGGCGGAGTTACGAAGGTCGTCGGCGATCTTCGACATCATCATCTCGATGTCGGCGCGGATCGGGTGCGACGGGTCCGATGCCACGTCGTCCACGAGGATTCGGAATGACGCGATGATCCGCTCGAAGACCAGCTCGCCGGCCCAAGCCGGCATCCACCACGGCGATGCCTCGGCGAAGCTCTCCCTGAAGTATGGGAGGTTGTCGACGATGACAACGTCGAGCCCTCGGAGCGTGGCCTCCACCGACTCGCGGGTACGACCACCCTTTAGCCAGGCGTCCACCACCAGGGAGATGATGGGCGTGACCGGGGTTTGTCGCAGCCAGTCGAGAGAGGTCTGGGTGATGACGGATGCCACACGTTCATCGTCGAGAGACTGGGCGATCGTGGATCCGGTCTCGATGGTCCGACGCGCCGCCAAAGTCGCGTGCTCGGGTGAATCCAGCCATTTCGCCAGCCGGCCGGCGATCTCAGCACTGGTCAGCCATTCCCCGAGATTGGCCGGGTCGAGAAAGTTCTGCTGAACGAACTCGGCCAGCCCCCGTCCGATCTCGTCTTTGCTCTTCGGTATGAGTGCGGTATGCGGGATCGGGATCCCGAGCGGATGACGGAACAGGGCCGTTACGGCGAACCAATCAGCGATCCCACCGATCAGGGCCGCCTCGGATGCGGCCCTGATGAAGCCATTCACTCCACCTTCGCCGCCGAAGAAATGACTGACGAGGAAGACGACGAAAGCTCCGAGCAGGAAGAGGTTGGCTCGCCGCTTCCAGCGCCTCAGCTCCCCAATTCGTCGCTCCTCGTATGGAGTGGTTGCGAAGTTGGGCCCGGCGACGCTCATTCCTCATGCATTCTGGCGCGACAATATCGGTCGATAGGTCGACATCGCCGCGCCAAAACGGTGGATCAGGCCGATCGCCTGGTCTTGGACTGTTCCACGCTTGCCTTGAGCGCCTCGAGTAGATCAACCACTTTCTCAGTCGGAGCCTCAGCCGGATTCACTGTGATCTCATTCCCCTCGATCGTGTCTTCGATCGCTTCCTCGAGCCTCCGGCGATAGCTGTCCTCGAAGACCTTCGGGTCGAACTCACCGGTCAGCTGGTCGATCAGCTGACGGGCCATCTTCAGTTCCTGCGCCGATACTCGCGGCTTCTTCTCCAATTGCTCGAACTCCGCTTGCCGGATCTCGTCCGGCCATTTCATCGTTTCGAGAACGATCATCCCGTCCCTGACACGGAGGATGCAGAGTCGCTCCTTCTCCCGGATGGCCACCTTGGCCAACGCGACCCGACCAGACTCGGCGAGGGCACGAACAAACAGCTCGTAGGCCTTGACCGCCACGTCGGTTGGAGCCACGTAGTAGGACTTCTCGAAGAAGATGGGATCCACCTCGGATTCATCCACGAATTGGACGACATCGATGGATCGGGCACTCTCCGGGGCGATTTGCTCGAGCTCCTCGGGCGTGAACACGACGTACTTCCCCTTTTCGTATTCGTAGCCCTTGACGATGTCGTCCCAGTCGACTTCACGACCGGTTTTGCTCGAGACCCGCTTGTACTCGATGCGGGATTCGTCCTTGCCGGAAAGGAGATGGAAGGAAACGTCCCTGTCCTCAGTAGCTGTGTAGAGGCCAACCGGGATGGTGATCAACCCGAAAGTTATGGCACCGTTCCAGATGGACCGCTTCGACGTCGAAGGCTTGCTCTTCGGCTCGTGCCCGCCATCGGATAGAGCCTCGATGAGCTCGTCTTTGTCCATCTGGGAGCGGCCGGGAACGTCGGCTGCCTGGGCTCGCTCGTACAACTCGCTCTTGCTCAGCATCTCCAGTGTCTTCGTTGCCATTCGAGGCCTCCTCGATCCCACCACATACCACTCCTGATGCGGCCACAAACGGCCATCGGTACCGTTGCCCGCGGAAAGGCCATTCCCATGACGACCGAGAAGCTCAACCTCCGAACCCTCGACGGAGGTGAGGTCGACATCGATCTCTCCCTCCTCGAAACGATCCCGGGCAAGGGCCGCCTTCGTCCAGGCGACCCGGGTTACGACGACGCCACACTGATCTGGAACGGGCTGATCGACAAGGAGCCTGCCCTGGTCATCCGGCCGGAGAACTCCGACGAGGTCGCGTTCGCCGTCAACCTGGCCCGTGAGCATCGTTTGCTGCTCTCGATCAAGGGGGGCGGGCACAA
>JARDZU010000092.1 GCA_029240695.1 Acidimicrobiia bacterium
ACCGCCAACTTCGACATCCTCTACTACAACGTCCCTTGGTTCGAAGAAGCCGGCTTCGATCCGTCGACCATCGATTCTCTCGACGGTGTGCTCGAGGCGTTGCGGGCGGCACAGGCGGCCCGGCCGGACGGGATCCCGCTCACAGTGCAGGCATTGCCGACCACTGGCGTCACCCTTCTCAAGACCTTCTTCAGCGCCGCGGGCGCTCCCTTCGAGGGTGCGACCCCCGACCTGCAGTCGCCGGGCGGTATCTACACCCTGGAGTGGTTCCTGACCGCGGCTGAGGAGGGGCTCATGCCCGCGGACGCGATCAGCTGGGACGAGGACCAGGCTCGAGGGGTCTTCCTGGCTCAGGACGCGGCGATGATCCTCGACGGCTTCACTGTGGCCGGCGACCTCAGTGAGGAACCCGGGTTCGATTACGAGACGGTTTGGAACGTGATTCCCGTCCCGGCTTCGCAGACCGGTGCCCAGCAGGACGGCAACCAGATCTCCAACGCACGGACCTGGTTCCTCACCAGCGGCACCGAACATCCGTACGAGGCTGGACTCGCCATGCGGTATGTCAACGAGACGCTGGTGGACCAGGCGGCCAACGGCTCGGTGCCGATGCGGAACTCGAGACACCTCGAAGATCCTCGATTGGATGAGATCTGGCCGTTCTTCACCGATCAGCTCCGGGAGGCCTACGCCGGAAGCGCTTCGGTTCCGGCCGCGCTCAACGGTGGCGATGTCGAAGCCATTCTCGAGCAGTTGTTCGGCGAGATCGTGGTCGGCACCGACAAGACCGCTCAAGAGCTGGCAGACGAGTACCAGCCACAACTCGACGAGCTGTAAGCCGGAACCTCAACCTATGACCTGCGTGCCCGTCCCGCCGAGCCGGGGCGGGCGCGTCGGCCACCCGGCTAGACGACTGAGAGCAGACCCATGACGGCGCTCGCCGAGCGGGCCCGCCGAAAACGAGAACAGCGTCCTTCCGACCCGAACAACAGCGTCATGATCGGCCAGGGGCGGTCGACCCCCTACCTGTTCTCACTACCAACGATCATCGTCGTGGCGGCCGTGCTGGCCTTCCCGGTGCTGTACGGCGTCTGGGAGAGCCTCTTCCGACCGGAGATCCTCGGTGCCCCGGAGGAGTGGGTCGGCCTGCAGAACTACGCCGAGATGTTCCAGGACGAGATGTTCTGGAGCTCGCTTATTCGGACGTTCATCTTTGTCGGAGGCTGCCTGATCGTCGGGACCACCCTCGGGCTGCTCTTCGCGTTCGCCCTGTTCCAGGTGATCGGGCGGGCCCGATTCCTGAGGTCGATCTCGCTCGCCCCGTACCTGATCTCGAACGTCGCCGCCGCACTGATGTTCCGCATCCTGTTCAACTCGCAGTTCGGCTTGGTGAACGGCTTGCTCGGCCAGATCGGGATCGACGGGCCGTCGTGGCTGTCCCAGCCGGTGACGGCGATGCTGGTGGTCATCTTCGCCCAGGTGTGGACTGACCTCCCGCTGACGATCCTCCTCCTCCTCGGCGGGTTGATGACGATCGACAAGTCGTACCTCGATGCGGCGCTCGTCGATGGTGCTACCGGCTGGACCCGGGCGAGATACGTCACAATGCCGCTGCTCACTCCCCAGATCGTGATCAGCACCGTCTGGCTGAGCTACTCGACGCTCACCGGGTTGGGTGTGGTCCTCGCCCTGACCGGGGGTGGGCCGCTCAACGCCACAACGACACTCTCTATGGACATGTACCTGACCGCGTTCCGGTCACTCGAATTCAACCGGGCGTTGGCCATCGCCACCTTCATCCTTGTGCTCAACGCCCTGCTCACTCTTTCCTACATCCGGGTTTCACGGCGTTACGAGGTTGCACTCTGATGGTGGGCACCACGGCGCGCGAGGAGGCCGGGCCTACGGTGCGGGGCTCCAGCACTGCCGGCGTGTCGCGTCGGGGCCGATGGGTTCGCCGGTTGGTGCTGTCTCTGCCATTGATCGGGTTGGTGCTGTGGACCGTCATCCCGTTCCTGGTCACCATCTCGGTCTCCTTCAAGACCAAGGGTGAGACGTTCGCCAATTACAACCTCATCCCCGAGAACCCGACCATCCAGGCCTACCAGCAGGTCCTGGCCGACCCGAACTTCCGGGCTGCGTTCTGGAACAGCGTGATTGTCGGATTCGGCACCGCGCTGCTCACCATCTTGCTAGCCGTACCCGCTGCCTACGCATTCGCTCGGTTCCGGTTCAGAGGCAGACACCTGCTCCTGCTCCTGGTGCTGCTCCCCCGGCTCGTCCCCAGTCTGGGCACCATGATTCCTCTTTACCGCTTGGCGGCGGAGACCGGGCAGCTCGACAAGCTCACGACGCTGATCTTCGTGTATACGGGGACGCTCCTTCCGTTGGCGGTGTGGCTACTGGTCGGTTTCATCCAGCAGATACCACGTGATATCGAGGAGGCGGCCAGTGTCGACGGGGCAACGCTCTGGCAGCGTCTCCGAGGTGTGGTGCTTCCCCTGGCCGCCCCGGCCACCATCACCATTGCTGCCCTGGCCTTCCGGGAGGCGTGGAACGAGTTCACCCTCGCCCTGGTCTTGACCTCCTCCCCCGGTCACCGGACCCTCCCCTTCGAGTTGTTCATGTTGCAAACTGGCCAGGGCATCGCCAACTTCCCGGCCGAGGCTGCCTTCGCCCTCCTCACCGTGCTGCCTTTCCTGATCATGTACAACCGAATCGAGCGGTACATGGTGGCCGGTCTCGTTTCCGGGTCTGCGAAATAGGAGAATCAATGATGAGCAGTCATCGCAGCATCGGGCTCGGAGTGGTCGGCTCCGGGCGGATGGGCACCCACCGCGCCCGACTGGCCGCAGCCCATCCCGGGGTGGAGTACCTCCGGGTCATGGACATATCGCTCGAGGCGGCGGAGCGCTTGGCCAAGACAACCGAGGCGGACGCCTTTGGCGACGATCTCGCAGCCGTGATCGACGACCCCCGCGTCGACGCGGTGATCGTGTCACTTCCCGAGGACACCCACGTCGATGCGGTGGTGGCCGCCTGCGCCTCGGGGCGCCCGGTCATGGTCGAAAAGCCGTTGGCGCTCGAGATGGCGGGTGGCTCGAAGATGGTGGCGGAAGCCACCGCAGCGGGCGTCGATCTCCGGGTTGCGTATTCGGCCCGCTTCCTGCAGAAGTACTTCGTTGGGCGAGACCACGTGCACCGGGGCCAGATCGGCCAGGTGGTGGGTGGATGGGCGCGGGTCTATTCCACCCGGGCCCAAGGTCTGGCCATCCTGCGCCGCAGCGTCCACGCCACTCCGGTAATGGACGTCCTCACCTACCTCGTGGATCTGGTCGGCTGGTACGTCGGAGAGGACGTGGTCCCGGTGGAGGCGCTGGCCCGCGGGCACGGCGTCGTCTTCAGGGAGCACGGCTTCGATGTCGACGATGTCACCTCGGCCACTCTCACCTACTCGGACGGGTCGGTGTTCGGATTCGACGTCTGCTACATGCTCCCCATGGGGTTTCCCACCACAGGGCAGAGCATCCGGTTCGAGGTGTTCGGCTCCGAGGGGGCGTTGCTCATCGACGACGACCATCGCGAGCAGATCCTCTACACCGAGCAGGGTCATCAGAACGCCTACGCCGGCGAGCAGGAGGTCAACCTCTACTTCCTCGGGAGCCAGTCCGCAGGAGAGTGGGCGGACGGGCGGATGTTCGGTCGGGTAGCCGAAGAGACACGGACATGGCTCGACTATCTCACCGCCGGCACGCCGTGTCATCTCTCCACCGGCAAAGAGGCGCTGGTGACACTTGCCGCAACCCTGGCCATCGAGGAGGCCTCCCGCACCGGTGAGGCGGTGTCGGTCGAGAGACCCTGACCCTCAGTCGAGGAGCGTCTTCAGAGCGTCGAGGTTGGCCGGTTCCATCGCCCGCTCGCCCCGCCCGATCTCACCGGCCAGCTGCAACACCGCGTCGTTGGCGGGGGTGGGCACCCCAACCTCCCGGCCTTTACGCACAACCGTCCCCGTGATGTGGTCGATCTCGGTGCGACGACCCTTCCTTTGGTCCTGGACGGTGGCCGTGGTCGCGTCCTTACCGATGTGACCGTGGAGGACCCGGATCGCATTGACCAGCATCTCGTCGCCCGAACCGCTGAACTGCTCGGCGCTCATCCCGAAGATCGGCGCCAGGCGGTATCCGAGCCCCTCCCCCACGGCCACCGACTCTCGGCCGAGCCGCACCGAGATCTCGGTCATCCCCGGTAGCGCCGAGGCCTTCCAGTTCTTCAGCCCGAGCAGTGAGTAAGGCCCCATGGTCATCGAGTTGACGACGAGCTTCGACCACTTGGCGCCGAAGATGTTGTCGGTGACGTCGACCCGGGCCGAATGCCGGAGCAAGGCCGCCACCTCTTGGACCCGATCGGAGATCCCCCCGTCGATCTCCCCCACCGCGAACCAGGTGCCCTCCCTGGTGGTGTCCCGTTGCACCACCCCCGGCTCCCAGATCTCGGCAGAGAGCTCGACGACGCAGGCGACGGTCCGTTCGCTCCCCACGATCGGGGTGATCATCTCCTCGTTCATCCCGTTCTGCAGCCCGACGAACACACCTTCCTCGGCGAGGTAGGGCTTGATCAGGTGACACATCCAGACCGTGTCATACGACTTGGCGGCAAGGAGCACCACATCGAATGTGGGCCGCTCCGTGGCGAGCTCGCCGATGTGAAGTGCCCGCACCTTCTCATTCACCTCTGTATCGGGCATGACGACGCGCAGCCCCTCGGTGCGCATCGCCTCGACGTGGGCCGGCCACTGGTCGATCAGGACGACATTCTCCCCCGCCTCGGTGAGGTCGGCCCCGACACTGCTCCCGATGGCACCGGCCCCGAGCACCCCGATCCGCTTGGTCATTCCTTCCCCTCCAGAGTCTTCAGATCGATCTCGGCGATGCCGCCACGGCTGGCCGCCCGAGCCGCGACGATCCGCCGCACTTCTTCGATTCGGTCGGGGGCAACCAGCTCGTCGAGACGGCCTTCCTCGTCGACGATCCGCACCAGGTCGTCGACGGCTGCCGGCATGAGATGGGTGTGTCCGAAGAGTCCGGTGGTCTGGAAGATCACCTCGAGGAGCTCTTTGGGTGTGGCGCCGCTGCGCAGGGCGGAGCGCATGTGACGGCGGGATTGGTGCTGCTCCCCCGCCGCCAGCGTGTTGCCCACCACGCAAATGACCCTGGTGCGGTCGTCGAGCACGCCTCGCACGTACATCCCTCCGTAGATGGCGTCGAGCCAGGTCTGCAGGTAGTCGGGATCGAGGGCATCGAGGGTGGCCACCAGATTGATGTGGTGCCGGGGCCGTAGGCGGAGCCCGGTCGAGATCCCCCGCCAGCCGTACTTCTCGAGCAACGCCGCCAGCCGGGGGTCGTCCCGGTCGGCCTCATTCCAGGTAGCGCGTTCCTCCTCCAGGCTGCGGGTCGAACCGTCGTCGACACGGGCCGACAAGTCATCTTCGATGTCGGGTCTTCGGGCGAGCACTCGGAGGTAGACCTCGCCGGCCGTGGCCACGACCCAGGGGCCGGTATAGACATAGCTCTGGAGGATCACCTCGAGGAGGTGGGCCGGTCGGACACCGGCATCGAAGGCTGCCTCGATGGTCATCTCTAGCGGATGGTGCTTCCCGGTGACGGTGTACTGACCGGTCAGGACCAAGAACCTCGTTCGAGAGTCGAGTCCTGGCCGGCTCAATAGCTTCGACAAATGAGTCGAGCTCAGCTCGGCGAAGTGAGGATCGAGTCGCTCGAAGATGCCGGCAGGCATGAAGATTTCGATGGATGGGTCCTTCACCATCCGAGCATCACCTCCGCGTTCTCCCCGAGCACGGCGTCCTTCTCCGTGCTGGACAGGTCGCTTCCGTCGATCCATGCCACCGGGTCGGGCTGGCCCATGTCTGCGGGGAAGTCGGTCCCCAGCACCACTCGGTCTACCCCGACGACATCGATCAGCCGGCGCAGATTGCCGTATCCGTGGACCAGCGAGTCGTACCAGAGGGCGCTCAGATAGTCAGAAGGAAGCCGGGCGATGTGCTCCCGAGCCTCGGGCCGGACCTGGTGACCGTGGTCGAAGCGGGAGTAAGCCCAACAGACGTAGCCGCCGCCGTGAGCGAATAGGAGGCGGAGGCCGGGCAAACGGTCGAGGATCCCACCGAAGATGAGAGACCCAATGGCGATAGTGGTCTCGGTGGGGTTGGCGATGAAATTGCGCATGTGATATCGAGGCAGCGCCTCCTTCAGCCGGGAGGCGGCTGGGTGGACGAAGACAAGGGCGTTGGATTGCTCGGCAGCCTCGAGTACCGGGAAGAGTTCGGGTTCGTCCCAGTTCAGACCGCCGACGTGGGTGCCGACGCTGACCCCGACCATCCCGGCGGTGGACATCACCCGCTCCAGTTCGCCCACTGCGGCGGCGGGTTCCTGCATTGGCAGGGTCCCGTAGCCGGCGAATCGATCGGGATGATCGGCGACTATGCCAGCGATCTCGTCGTTTACCGCCTTGGAGCACTCGATGGCATCGCCGGGATCGAGGTAGTAGCGGAACAAGATCGGGTTGAGTGAGATGACCTGCCTGTCTACGCCCGTTTCGTCCATGCGGGCGATTCTTTTCTCGATCGATTCCCAGTGCGCCGGGCCGCCCATCGAGACCCGGTAGTCGCCGGTCACGATCTCTGGACGGCCGAGGTCGTCGATCTCGATTCGCGACCCGAACCAGTCGGTACCTTTCTCGGCAGCGGCGATGGCCGACCTCGGAAGGAGATGGCTGTGGACATCTACCACCGATCGAGCCTCGGTGCCTGTCACGCCGGGGTGCCAGTCAAAGCCGCCCGCAGTTGCTCCATGTCTCCTCCAACGATGAGCCGCCGCTCGTGATCGGTATATACCACACACGTGTGCAGGACAGGAGGGCAAGCCACTGCCTAAAGAAAATCCCCGCCCGAGCCGATTACCTACAAATGCGCGGAATGAGTCGCCGGGGGATTTTGCTCGTCGTTGTGGCGCTGTCTCTCTTTGCCCTCGCCCCGGCCACGGACGCGGACACCGAGACCGAGGCCGAATTCCTGTCGAAGATCAATGCGGCCCGGGCCGCGAATGGCCTCGGCGGTCTGCAACTCGACGCAGACTTGCGTTCGTACGCCCGAAGCCACACTGAAGAAATGGCGGCGGCGGGCGAGATCTACCACTCCAGCGAAGCGGAGCTGACGGGCGTAGCCGGCGACGACTGGACAGGGATCGCAGAGAACGTCGGGAAGGGCAGCTCCCCAACCTCGCTCCACAACGCATTCATGGCCTCACCCGGTCACCAGGCGAACATCCTGGGTGATTACAACTACGTCGGGATCGGGACCGACACCAGTGGCGGAGCCCTGTATGTCACGGTGGTCTTCGTCGGAAGGGGCGACACGACCACCGATCCTCCACCAACCGATGCCAGTGCCACCCGCACGCCCGAGCACAACGGCGCGTTCGCTGACGATGACGGCAACATCCACGAATCGAACATCGAGGCGATCGCGGCCGAAGGGATCACACTCGGCTGCAATCCCCCCGTGAACTCCCTGTTCTGCCCGGCGGACTCCGTGACCCGCGGGGCCATGGCTGCGTTCATAGCTCGAGCATTGGGTCTGCCCGCAGGCGACGGAGACCATTTCAACGACGATGGCGCTTCGACGTTCGAGGACGCAATCAACCGTGTCGCCACCACCGGCATTACGCAGGGCTGCAACCCGCCCGAGAACACCAGGTTCTGCCCGGGCCGCACGATGACCCGAGGCGAGATGGCGGCGTTCCTCGTCCGTGCCTTCGATCTCCCGGCCTCCACCACCGACTACTTCGGTGACGACCGCGGCCACATCTTCGAGGATGCGATCAACCGGTTGGGCGCAGCCGGGATCACGATGGGCTGCAACCCGCCGGAGAACACCAGGTTCTGCCCGGACGGTCCGATTCGGCGAGACCAGATGGCGACCTTCCTCGTCAGAGCGTCGACCTGACCGGTTGATTCACGCCGGGTCGCCGACCCTGGCTGCCAGCAGTCTCTCAATGTTTTCTCCCAGGATGAGCCGGCGCTGGTCGTCGGTCAGGTCGGGGTGTGACTCGATGAAGTCGACGGGCCGGGGCTCTCCCATGTCGGCCGGATAGTCGCTGCCGAGGACGACCCGATCGGCGCCAACCACCTCGATCAGATTGCTCAGCCCGCGATGGCTGAACACCAGGGTGTCGAAATAGAGGCGTCGGAGATACTCGGAGGGAAGACTCGAGGAGTCTGCCTCGTCCCGGACCTGCCGCCCTTGGTCGAGGCGGGCGGCGCCAAGACACGCGTACCCGCCCCCGTGGGCGAAGCAGAGGTCGAGGTCGGGAAGCCGGTCGAGCACACCCCCGAAGATGAGGCTGGCGATGGCGACCGTGGTCTCGAACGGATTGCCGATCAGATTGCGCAGGTGGTATCGGGTGAGAAAAGAGTTGGCCCGGCCATGGGCGGGATGGACGAATATCAGGGCCCCCAAGTCGTTGGCTGCGGCCAGCACCGGGAACAGGTCATCGGAATCCCAATCGAGACCGTTGACGTGGCTCCCCACCATCACGCCAACGAAGCCGTGGTCTCTGATGCACCGCTCCAACTCTGTGATGGCTGCAGCCGGATCCTGCAGCGGGAGGTAGGCGAGACCGGCGAACCGGTCGGGTCGGGAAGCGATCATCTCGGCGAGGTCGTCATTCGCTTCCTTCGCCATCGGCACCCCGGCCTCGGCGTCGAGCTCGTACCAGTGCATCAACGGGCTCAGCGAGAGGACATGCACTTCGACTCGCATCTCATCCATCGCCCGAAGCCTCTCCTCGGCTGTCTCTAGTGGGTTCGGCCAGGCGATGGCGAAGGTCGTCGGACCTACCGAGCCGGTGATCCGTCCGTTCGCATCGCGCCCGAAGGTAATTCCGTGACGCGCCTCTCCTCGCTCAGCCGATTCGGCGAGCTGGCGCGGAATCACATGGGTGTGGATGTCGATTGTTCGCGGTCCGCTGCGATCCGGAGCCATGGAGCCAGGAAGCTAGCGACCGGAGGTCAGCGCATCGGACTCCACCTACTGGCCCCACGCAATAGGGTTGTGGAACGATGACTGATCGTCAGACGCCGCGACTGGTGAGGCCCAAGGATGACCGGATGATCGCCGGGGTTGCTGCGGGGTTGGCCGACCGCTTCGGAATGAGCCATGGGATGATGAGGCTCCTGTTCGTCCTCTCGTTGATTCTCCCCGGCCCCCAGGTCCTCATCTACATCGTCCTCTGGATCATCATGCCGGAGGAGAGCTGACCGGGTCTCTCGGTTCAGATCGACTCGAGGAGGTCGCAATAAATACACGACAGCTGGGGAGAAGCGGCCTCGAAGTCTCTGCTCTTGGCTACGGGTGCATGGGGCTCAGCACGAGCTATGGGACGCCCTTGGACCGGGACTACGCAATCAAAATCCTCCGTGCCGCAGTCGAGCGCGGGGTCACCCTGTTCGATACGGCCCAGGTCTACGGTCCGTTCACGAACGAAGACGTCGTAGGCGAGGCTCTCGCCCCGTTCAGAGACGAGGTCGTGGTCGCCACCAAGTTCGGCTTCAAGCTGGTGGGCGGAGAGTCAGGGGGTTTGAACAGTCGTCCCGACCACATCCGGAAGACGACCGAGGACTCCCTTCGCCGGCTCCGGACCGATCACATCGACCTGTACTACCAGCACCGGGTCGATCCCGACGTCTCGATCGAGGATGTCGCCGGCATGGTGAAAGATCTCATCGCCGAAGGGAAGGTGAAGCACTTCGGCCTCTCCGAGGCGGGCGTACAGACGATTCGACGGGCCCACGCCGTGCATCCCGTCACGGCCCTCCAGAGCGAGTATTCGCTGTGGTGGCGGGAGCCCGAGGAAGAGATTCTCCCCACACTCGAGGAGCTGGGAATCGGTTTCGTCCCGTTCAGCCCGCTCGGGAGAGGCTTTCTCACCGGCAACATCGATCAGGACACGACCTTCGTGGACTCCGACTTCCGTCACACCCTCCCCCGCTTCGACGCAGAGAACCGAAAGGCGAACCAGGGCCTGGTCAACCTGGTGAAGCGGATCGCGGAACAGAAGCGGGTGACCCCCGCTCAAATCGCCCTGTCCTGGCTGCTGGGTCGCAAACCCTGGATCGTTCCCATCCCCGGCACGACCAACCTCGAACGCCTGGAAGAGAACCTCGGAGCGGTCGAGGTGGCCCTGACGGCCGATGACCTGAGCGACATCGAGCAGGCTCTCGACGGAATCAGCATCCAGGGGGACCGCTACAACGAGAGCACACAACAGATGATCGACAGGTGACGTCCCTTCGGGGCATGCTCGGCCGAGTAGCAGACGGACTCGGGAAGGTCGGTGCCGACCCGGCCGATGACAACGAGACTCGCCTCCGCAAAGCGCTGCTCGTCCGAATCGCCGTCCTGATCCTGCCGATCTCGTTCCTGTGGGCCGGCCTGTATCTCTCCTTCGGCGCTTGGTCAGGCTCCGTCGCGCTGCTCTATGCGGTGATTTCCATCGCGTCCATCGTTCTCTTCGCCAGGACTCGCAATTACCGACTGTTCCTGCAAATCCAGCTCTGGGACATCTTGCTCGCGCCCACGCTGTCGATGATCGCCCTCGGCGGCTTCCTCCCCGGCGGCTCGCCGGGCATCTGGGGCATTCTCGCCCCGCTTGGCGCTCTGGTCTTCGATGGTGTGCGCGCCGGTGTCCGATGGTTCATCGCCTTCGTCACGGTTTTCCTAGCGTCAGGGCTCATCGGAATCGCGCTGGAGATTCCGTCCCCTCTGCCCGAGTGGTTCTCCGGCATGCTGCTGGCCCTCAACGTCGTCGTCGGCGGCACGATCTTCTTCACACTGCTCGCGCTGTTCGCGAAGCAGCGCGAAGAAGCGTTGACGGCCCTCCGGTCGGAGCAGGAGCGTTCCGAGGGCCTTCTCCTGAACATCCTCCCGGCCTCTATCGCCGAGCGTCTTAAGGACGAGACCCGCACCATCGCCGACCAGTTCACCGCCGCGTCGGTGCTGTTCGCGGATGTCGTAGGTTTCTCCGAGCGGACAAAGGACCTCCCCGCTGCCGAGGTCGTCGGGCTGCTCGATCGACTGTTTAGCCACTTCGACAGTCTCACCGAGCAGCACGGCCTCGAGAAGATCAAGACCATCGGCGATTCCTACATGGTGGCGGCGGGCGTCCCGATTCGGAGGCCGGACCACGCCCGGGCGATCGC
>JARDZU010000259.1 GCA_029240695.1 Acidimicrobiia bacterium
CGATGCCGAGCTCGCCGTTGACGAAGAGGTGCGCCGCTTCGCGGGCCGGCTGCCGGATGCGGTCGACCCCGAGGCCATCATGCATCAACTGGCCCACACGGTGGCCCGCCGGGTCCTTCATCGTCCCATCTCCTACGCGGGCTCTTCAGACAACGACGGCGAGGCCTTGCGGGTGCTCGCCGAAGCTTTTGGGGTGACCGATGAGTGAGGTCCGTATCGCGACGCGAAGGTCGGCACTGGCAGTGGCGCAGGCGCAGCGGATCGCTGAAATGATACGAGCCGGCCATCCGGGCACGACGGTGTCGCTGGTCGAGGTGGAGACGGCCGGGGATCGGGATCCGGTCGGGCCGATCGCGCAGCTCACCGAGGTCGGATGAACGATCTTCCCAGCGGTGCAGTCGTTGGGACCGGAAGCCCTCGTCGGAGCGCACAGCTCACCGGGCTGCGCCCGGATCTGCAGACCGCCGAACTTCGGGGGAACGTCGAGACCCGTCTTCGGAAGGTTCTCGACGGCGAGGTGGACGCAGCGATCCTCGCCGAGGCGGGGCTGGCCCGCCTGGGCCGGGCAGACGCGATCGAGCAGCGTCTCGATCCCGAGCAAATGGTCCCCGCCCCGGGCCAGGGAGCCCTGGCTGTCGAGGCCCGCTCCGGGAGCGCCGCCGCAGGGCTGGCCGCGACGATCGACGACCCTGCGCTCCGCCCCCTTCTCATTGCCGAGCGGAACCTGCTGGCCGAGACCGGCGCTGGTTGTCGGTCAGCTCTCGGAGCCCTCGCCACTCGTGAGTTCGGGCAGATCCGTTTCCAGGCGTTCGTCGCCGATGACAGGGGCGCCCGTCATGCAGTCGTCCATGGCAGGAGCCCGGACGAGGTCGTCAGCGAAGCACGGAAGGAGCTTGGACTGTGACCCGTGTGGCCATAACCACCGATCGGTTCGATTCGGTGGCTTCGGCATACGCCCTGCGCGGACTCGAGCCGGTGCCGCTCCCGTGCCTCCGCGTCGAACCCGCGGGCGATGACGCTCTGACCTATGCCAGGGAGGCTGCGGCCGATGCCGACCTCTTGCTGGTCACGTCTCCGCGGACGGTGAGTCTTCTCTGGCCGGAGCAGGAGATGCCCGAGGTGGAGGTAGCGGCGGTGGGCGAGTCGACCGCTGCTGCTGTCGCCGGGTCGGGAGGGAGGGTGATCGCGGCCGGTCGATCGGGCCTGATGGGACTCATTGAAACCGTGGCGGACCGTCTCAAACAGGCCCGGGTCGTGTTCCCGCACGCCGGCGGGTCGGATCTGGCCGCATCGCAGAGACTCAGACAACTGACTAGCCACGTCGAGGAGTACGTCGTGTATCGCACCGTTCCCATGGCACCGGCCATGACAACGGTCGAGGCGATCTCCTTCGCCTCCCCCTCAGCCGTCCAGGGTTGGCTCATGACCCGCGATCTCCAAGACGTGGTGGTGGGTGTCATCGGAGGGACGACAGGTGCCGCCGTGGCCCGAGTTCGCACGCCGGACGCAGTTGCCGCACGACCTTCACACAAAGCTCTGGCTGTGGCACTTGCCGACTACCTGGACAAGACCGCATGAGCACCTTTCCCACCGTCCGACCCAGACGTCTGCGGATGCGAGGCGCTCTCCGCCGCACGGTGGCTGAGACCCGCCTTCACCCATCGCAATTCGTGCTGCCTGTCTTCGTCGTGCCCGGTGTCGATGTCAGGAAGCCGATCGAGTCGATGCCGGGCCACGCCCAGGTTTCTGTCGACCAGGTGGCTCACGTTGCCAAGGAGGCCGAAGCTGCGGGTGTCGGGGGGATCATGTTCTTTGGGGTGCCCGACGAGAAGGACGATGTCGGCTCTTCGTCATGGGACCCTTTAGGCCCGGTTCCACAGGCTCTCGAGACGGTGGCCGCCGCCGCTCCGGAGCTGGTGCGATGGGCCGATGTCTGTCTCTGCGAGTACACGACCCACGGTCACTGCGGCCCGCTGAAGGGGGATCTCGTCGACAACGACGCTGCCCTTCCACTGTTGGCACGAGCTGCACTCGCCTATGCGGATGCGGGGGCTGACATCGTCGCTCCCTCGGACATGATGGATGGACGGGTGGGAGCCATCAGATCGACTCTCGACGACGCCGGTCATACCGACACCGTGATTTGCTCCTATGCGGTCAAATACGCCTCTGGCTATTACGGGCCGTTCCGTGACGCCGCCGGATCCACGCCTGCCTTCGGCGATCGCCGATCCCATCAGATGGATCCGGCGAACGCCCGCGAGGCGATCCGGGAGGTCAGGCTCGACCTCGCGGAAGGGGCGGACATGGTCATGGTCAAACCGGCGGGGCCGTATCTCGACGTCGTCAGCGCTGTCGCCCGGGAGGTCGATGTCCCGGTGGTCGCCTATCAGGTGTCCGGGGAATTCGCCATGATCGAAGCGGCCGCGGCTCGGGGTTGGATCGATCGTGAGCGGGTGATGATCGAGTCACTCACTGGCATCGCACGTGCCGGGTCGGGGGTCATCCTCACCTATTTCGCCATCGAGGCTTGCGGTCTGGTGGGGGAAAGCAGATGAGCATCGCCGCCCCTGCGGTCGATGTCTCGGGAGGCTGGCAGCGTCGCGCCATCGAGGTGATGCCGGGCGGGGTCAACTCGCCGGTGAGGGCATTTCGGGCCGTTGGCGGGAGGCCGGTCTTTGTCGAGTCGGGCAACGGGGCCAGGCTGAGGACGGTGGAGGGCGACGAGCCGATCGACTTCATCGCCTCGTGGGGAGCCCAGATCTTGGGCCACGCCCATCCCGAGATCGTCGATGCGGTCAGTACTGCCGCCACCAGGGGCACTTCCTTCGGCGTCTCGACGACTGCCGAGATCGAGCTGGCCGAGTTGATCTGCGAGCTGATGCCTTCGGTCGAAGTGGTGCGGATGGTCAATTCAGGGACCGAGGCGACCGCTTCTGTCGTCCGCCTCGCCCGCGCTGCCACGGGTCGGCAGGCACTAGTCAAATTCGAGGGCTGTTACCACGGGCACAGCGATCAATTCTTGGTCAGGGCCGGGTCGGGCCTGGCCACTTTCGGTGAGCCCTCCAGCCCCGGCGTGCCGCCGGGCACCGCGTCCGACACGCTTATTGCCCGGTACAACGACCTCGACTCGGTGTCGGCACTCCTCTCCGAGAACCAGGTGGCAGCAGTGATCGTGGAGCCGGTCGCCGGGAACATGGGATGCGTCCTTCCCGTCCCGGGGTTCCTCACCGGCTTGCGCCGCCTCTGTGACGCCCACGGGGCCATGCTGATCTTCGACGAGGTGATGACCGGGTTCCGCGTGGCCCTTGGCGGGGCTCAGCAGCGGTTCGATGTGTTGCCGGACCTAACGGCCCTGGGGAAGGTCGTGGCCGGAGGAACAGCAGGCGCGGCCTACGGGGGAAGGGAGGACCTGATGCGAATGGTGGCTCCCGATGGGCCCGTGTATCAAGCGGGCACTCTGGCAGGCAATCCCATCGCAACTGCAGCCGGCCTGGCGACGCTGCAGCACCTGGTATCCAACCCCGGTCTCTACGACGACTTCGAGCGGGCAGGCGAGACTA
>JARDZU010000093.1 GCA_029240695.1 Acidimicrobiia bacterium
GCCTTGCCACCCAATTCGAGGTGGACTCGCTTCAGATCACTCGAGGCGGCGGCGGCCACCTCCTTCCCGGCGCGGATGCTCCCGGTGACCGAGACGAGGGTGGGGATCGGATGAGAGACCAGGGCTCTCCCGGTGTCTCGATCGCCCGTGATGACATTGAGCACGCCTGGCGGGAGGAACTCGGCTGCCAGCTCGGCCAGCTTCAACGACGACGCCGGGGTGGTGTCCGATGGTTTGAGGACGACGGTGTTCCCCGCAGCCAGCGCAGGGGCGAACTTCCAAACAGCCATCATCAGCGGGTAGTTCCACGGCGCCACCTGGGCGCACACACCCAAGGGCTCTCGGCGGATCATGGAGGTGTGATCTCTCATGTACTCCCCCGCCGACAGGCCCTCGAGATGTCGGGCCGCGCCGGCGAAGAAACGAATTTGGTCGGCGGCCGGAGGGATCTCCTCGGACAGGGTCAGGCCGTAGGGCTTGCCGGTGTTCTCGACCTCGATTCTGGTCAGCTCCTCGGCATTGGCCTCCAGCGCGTCGGCAATGCGTAGAAGGGCGAGGCTCCGCTCCGACGGGGTGGCATCACGCCAGCCCAGGAAAGCCTCCGATGCCGCCTGGCAGGCGGCATCGACGTCGGCAGCGTTCGAGAGCGGCGCCGAGGCATATGCCTCGCCGGTGGCCGGGTTCGTCACCGGCATCATCCCGCCCTCCACGGGTGGCTGGTGTTCGCCCCCATAGAAGTTGGCCAGGGTCTCGGTCGCGGTTTGGGTCATGAGACTCCTTCGTAACGGGGCGGAGCGCCACGATACCGAGCGGCGTTGTCCCCTGCCGTGGTCAGAAATCGACCTCCCCGATCACACCACGACCCGGTACAGGTCCCATTCCCCCGGCACGCCTTTGAGCTGGTGCCTGCCCCGAGAGCCGAACTCGAAGCCGGAGCCGATGACCATGTCTCGCACGGTCTGCGATACCACTACCTCTCCGGGTGAGGCGAGGGCGGAGACACGGGCACCGATGTGGACTGCCATTCCGGTCACGTCCCCGCTTTCGAAAACGACTTCACCGCTGTGAAGCCCGACTCGAACCTCGAGGCCTGCGCTCCGGCTGGCATCGCACAGGGCAAGGGCGCACTGGAGCGCCGGGGTAGGGGCGTCGAACACGATGAGAAAGCCGTCACCCGCTGTGTTCATCTCACGACCACCATGACGTGCAAAGAGGCGCCGTGCCTCGGCCCGGTGTGCCTCGAGGAGCCCGCTCCAAGCGCGATCCCCGACCGTGGCTGCGCGCTCGGTTGATCCGACCACGTCGCTGAACAGGACTGTTGCCACGCGACGGTCGATCGCACCGCCCACCCTCGTGCCGAGGAGAAACTCCTCGACTTCGTCCATGAGACCGTCGACATCGCCGAGGTAACCCGGCGTCTCGTCGCCCGGCACCTCTACGTACTGGGCGTTCGGCAGATGCTCGGCCAGCCAACGCATGCCTTGGGCCGGGATGAAGGGGGCATCCTTCCTGTGCAGCAGCAGGGCAGGTGCGGTCACCGACGACAGCAGCGGACGCAAGTCGATCTCCAACATTCGACGCATCAGATCCGCCGCCATGCTGGGAGTGGCCGACATCCGCTCCAGCTTCCGAAACCAGCTCACGATCCGCTCATCCTGGGTCACCGAAGGGGCGATGAGGGGAAGGAGGATGGCTTGGCCCCACATGCCATGTTCGATCACTCCCGCAACGGTTTTGAACGTCTCGGGGTCGGGGCCCCAGGGATGGTCCTCGTCGGGGGTCGAGGTGGCGAGCACCTCACCCAACACGAGCGCGGACACCCGCTGTGGATGCATAGCCGCCATGGTCATCGCGATCGCTGCGGCATCGGTCCAGCCCACGAGGGCAGCCCGCTCCATCCCGACGGCGTCCATGACCGCAAGGACATCAGGCACCATCTCATCGGTGCTGGCCTCGATCGAGGGCCGGTCGGAGAGACCGGTCCCCCTCTTGTCGAACAGCGCGACCCGTCCCATCGCGGCGTAACGCTCCAGAAATCGCCGGCATTCAGGCAACTCCCACAGGATCTCGAGATGGGAGACCCATCCGATCATCACCAGGATGTCGAGCGGTCCATCTCCGAAGACCTGATAGGCGAGGTCGACATTCCCGGACCGGGTGAATCTGACTTCGGGGACGAGCGACACTGCCCGCCGAGCCTAACTACGCGGCTCGATCTGCCCTCGCTCGAGCAGTCGCTCGAAATGGCGAATGGTGGAATCCACACCGACCTCGAGTGGTGTCTCTGGGACGACGCCGATGATGGCGACGACGTCGTCAGCAGCAGGCTGCGCTGGAAAGGGAAGAGGCGTCTCGTCAAAAGTGATCGAACCAACCGAGCGGGGCGCCGCCGCCTCGATACGGGCCACGATGGTCGGCACGTCAGTAGCGACGGTGGGAAGGTTGAGCACGGTCGCCCCCTGGTGGGCCGAATCCGCTGCAGCCACCAGGACGCCGGCGATGTCCTGACCATGCTGCATCTGAAGGGGCCCCCCGAATGCGATGTGATAAGGACGTCCTGCTGCGGCGTGAAGCATCGCCTTGGTCGGGCCCGAAGTGAGCCCCTGGTCGCGACCAACTCCGTATCCGGTGTGAGGTCGGATCCCGATCGAGGCCACACCCTCGTCATGCCACATCCGATGGGCGGTGCCTTCGTTGGCCCTCTTGAAGATCCCGTACATAGTCGAGGGCGGTAGATCGCCCCCGTTCGGGCTCAGGGCTGCGACCGAGCTGGCGTACACCACGGGAGAACGGAGTCCGGCGTCACGGGCGGCGACCAGCACGTTCGTGGTCCCGACGACATTCACCAGGGCGCCCAGAGACGGGTTAGCCGCGCATGCCGGCACTTGGAGGGCAGCGAGATGGATGACTGCACCAATCGAGTGATCCTCGAGCACCCGGCTCATCGTTTCGGTAACGGTGATGTCCCCGGCGATCTCGGTGACGAGGTCTGTGTCATCGTCTTCGAGGACCTGAGCCAGCCGCGTCCTGTCCGGATCCTGATCGAGGGCCACCACTTTTCGTCCCGCCGCGAGGAGATTCTTCACCACCCAAGCGCCGATGAACCCCCGCGCCCCGGTGACCAGCACCGCATCTCGATCGCTCATGCCGCGATGCTAAGTGGGCTCGGATCTCGGTCGGATAGGCTCGCCCGGATGACGGTGACACTGTCTCCCAAAGGGACCCGGGGCACCGAGATACCCGGTTTGGCCAAGGCCTTGATGAAAGCCGGGGCGGGTCTGGGCAATTTCATGTTCAACATGATGGGCGATCGCATGAAGATGCAAGGCCAGCCCCTCATCTTGCTGACCACGGTCGGGGCCAAGAGCGGGAAGCAGAGGCAGGCGCTACTCGGCCGGTTCGACGACACGGAGCATCCCGGGGCCTGGCTCGTGGTCGGCTCCAACGGGGGCGCGGCCCGGCACCCGGGCTGGTGCCACAACCTCGTAGCAAATCCTGACCAGGCTTGGGCGACAGTCGACAAGAAAAAGACCAGGGTCCGGGCGGATTCGGTCGAAGGGGCTGAATACCAGACGGCGTGGGACCGGATCGTCTCGCTGGCTCCCGGATACGGGTCCTACCTCGAAAAGACCGACCGCCACATCCCGATCATCCGTCTCACACCGGTGGGCAGCGAAGCGGCTTGATCAGCCTTCGAGGCTCTGGGCCGGCACTTTCTTCTGCGGGTCGACGAACGGCAGGCTCGCTGCAACGGCGGTGAGCTCCTCCCCGTCCTCGGTCACGACATCGACCCGGGTCCCCGGATCCGCTAGCTCTATGGGGACCCACATGTACCCGATGTTCTGCTCCATACCCGGTGACCAGACGGCATCGGTCACCCGGCCCACTTCGACACCACCCGAGAGCACCGGCCACGGTTGCGACAGTTCGGCCCGGAGCTGGTCGCCCTCGAGGATCATGCCAACCAGTTTGCGATCGACCCCGGTCTCACGAAGGCGCTCGAGCGCTTCCTTGCCCAAATAGTCCTGATCCTGTGGCTCGACGAGGCGTTCCATGCCACTGACATGCAACGGCGTGTCATCGAGGGTCATGTCCGACCCGTAGTTGAAGATGCCGGCCTCGATGCGCCGGGCCTCGCAGGGCGCAATGGGCCGGATGGCGAACTCCTCTCCCGCGGCAGCCACTGCGTCCCAGGTGGCGGCGCCGTCTGCCCGATTCAGGACATTGATCTCGAAGCCGGGAACGGCGGTCCAGCCCGTCCGGCTGATCACGACCGGGATCCCATCGATCTGGAACTCGCCCATCCAGTAGTACTTGACGTCGTATATCCCGTGGCCAACGAGCTTCTCCAAGGTCTTGGCGGCTAGTGGGCCCTGTACCTGCATGGGGTGAACGTCGGGCAACCTCACCTCCGCATCGAAACGTCCGGCGGCCACGCCCAAGGCATACAGCCCGGCATCCGAATCGGCCAGCTGCATCCACCATCGGTTCTCGCCCACGTGAAGCAGGACCGGGTCGTTCACGATCCCTCCGTCGGGGGCGATGACCGGCATGTACTTCCCCTGGCCGACCGCGCACTTCGTGAGGTCCCGACAGGTGATGTAATCGATCAGCCGGTCGGCATCTTTCCCGCTTACTTCGACCGTTCGCTCCACGCCCACATCCCACATCGTCACCCCGTTGACGAGGGCCCAGTACTCGACGTCGGGGTCGTCGTAATAGGCGGGCAGGTACATGTGGTTGTAGATGTCGTAAGAGGTGCAACCTGCGGCAAGCGTCGACTCGAAGAAGGGCGACCGCCGGTACCAGGGCCCGAAATAGAGCGTGGTGCTCTTCTCCAGCATCTCGCGTCGTTCGTTGGCCACCGATGTCCTCCTCGAATCCTGAACGGTGGTTCAACCTTAGGGGAGCAGGGTGCGGGCTTGCCCGGCGACCGTCACACCGTGTCGAAGCGACTGGAGAAGCGGGCCGCGGCGTCCATCACGAGCGATGCGATGAAATCGGCCCGGCCCTCAGCTGGAAACCTGTAGGCCGGCCCGTGGACGTGGATGGCACCGAGGACACGCTTCCCGTCCGCCAGTACAGGAGCCGCCACCGAGTTGATCCCCTCTGCGAATTCCTCATGGATCCAGCAATGGCCCGAGTGCCTGATCGCCTTCAGCCTGTCCCGGATCTCGACGGCATCGACCACCGTGTGCGGCGTATAAGCCTCCAACGGCCGGCTCAGGTAGCGATCGACCTCCTCGGCCGGCCATTGCGCCATCACACAGAGGCCGGAGGGGCCGATGTGCATCGGCACCATTAGACCGGTGTAGTCGCGGACCTGAACGGGGTTGGGGCTCTCCACCTGCACCATGTACTGGATGGTGTATCCGGTCGGGATGCTGAAGCCGGCGGCCTCACCGAGCTGATCGGACAGCCAGACCAGATGTGGGCGGACCGCGGTAGCCAGCGCAGCGGTGGCATCGATAGCGCCGGCAAGCTCGACCAGCCCGATGCCAATCGCATACGACGTGCCGTCTGGACCCCTGGTCACGGCGCCCTGGTCTTCGAGGCTCGAGAGCATCCTGGCCACGGTCGATTTGGGCAGACCGACCCGCGAGGCGAGCTCGGTCACACCCGAGGGCTCGACTGCCAACGCCTTGAGCACTTGGAATGCGCGGTCGATGGACTGGACCGCCATCAGGTCACCTTCGACAGCGCTTCGTGATGCCAGGCCACGGTGGGCTCGACCTGGTTGAAAGTGAAGATGTGGAGACCGGTCATCCTGAGGCCTTCGCCGAGACGGGCGAGCGGTTCGACGATCAGGTCTGGCTCGTACCGGCCCGGACGCAGCATTCTGAGGATCGAGCCACGGTTCTTGGCCAGGAACCTCATCGAATCACCCACGCCGATTCGAGCCCCGATCGTGAGGAGGCGGGCGGGATCGACCGCACCGGGCACGCCGACCTTTATAGGAAGTGTCACGCCATCGGCCCGGATGGAGGCGACCCAATCAACGATGGTCTCCGGGCTGAAGCACATCTGGGTCACGACATAGGTGGCGAGCTTCTCCTTCTCGAGCAGTGACTGGTGGAGGCGGTCGGATGAGATGAGAGGGTGGCCCTCCGGATACCCGGTGATCCCGACTTCGAGAAACGGATGACCGACGGCCGCCATGTCCTCGAGCAGCGAGAGCGCGTCGTAATAGTCGCCGTGTGGCTGTCCATCGCCCCCGGTGACGAAGACCTGTCCCACCCCTCCATCGTCGAGACGCTTGATGATCGAAGCCAGCTCACGGCGGTTCTCGATGGTCCTGGCCGACAGATGAGGGACCGCCCGAAGACCTCGGGACTGGAGCTCGATGGCCAGATCCAGGGTGGGGCTCATCCCCCGTGTGGGCGACGCGGTAACGGAGACCGTCGAGCCCGGCTCGATCGACGAGGTCTTCTCCAGCACTCCCTCGAGGGGGATCACCTCGAAGTCGGCCCCGCTGAGGAGGGCTCTCTCCAGGACGTCACTCATGCTCAGACATCCGAGTCCGGGAAAGAGGCCTTGCGCTGAGCCACCCAGTCGGTCAACTCCGCGTCGATGGTTTCGTCCAGGGGGGGCGGCTCGTACTCGTTGAGCATCTTGCGCCAGATCGTGTGCGCCCTCGATGCGGCCTCCTGGGATCCCGCTTCGAGCCATTGCTCGAAGCTGTTGTTGTCCGCGGTGGCGCTGCGCCAGAACGCGTTCTCGAAGTTGGCCAGAGTGTGGGCGTTCCCCAGAAAATGCTGTCCGGGCGGATTGTCGAGGAGGGCGTCGAGGGCCTGACCGTTGTCGGAGAGGTCCAGTCCGCCCATGAGTGCTTCGGCCATCGATGCTTGATCCGCGTCCAGGACAAATTTCTCGTACCCCATCACCAGCCCCCCCTCCAGCCAGCCCGCGGTGTGGAGCACGAAATTGACCCCGGCGAGAAGGGTGGGAAGGAAGGTGGCCGCCGACTCATACGCCGCCTGGTAGTCCGGGGTCTTAGCCGCCGTGAGATTCCCACCGCTGCGGAAGGGGACACCAAGTCGCCGGGCGAGCGCTGCCATCACGAAAAGAACCATCGCCGGCTCGGGTGTGCCGAACGTGGGAGCACCCGACTGCATCGAGATCGAGGAAGCGAAGGACCCGAACACGACCGGGGCACCGGGTCGCACCAACTGGCAGAAGGCCATGCCGGCCATCGCCTCGGCAAGTGTCTGGGTTGCGGTCCCCGCCACCGTGACCGGCGCCATCGCCCCGGAGAGGATGAATGGAGTTATGAGACATGCCTGGTTGTTCTCTGCATAGACCTTGGCCGATCCGAGCATGTTGTAGTCCCAGCTCATCGGGCTGTTTGCGTTGCATAGAGACAACAGGACCGTCTTCCCCTCGTCGACGTCGCCACCGAACAAGATCCTGACCATGTCGACCGTGTCCTGGGCCCGCTCGGGGGCGGTGACCGAGCCCATGAACGCGCGGTCGTGATTCTTGATATGGGCCAGGACCATGTCGAAGTGCCGTTTGTTGACTGGCAGGTCGACCGGCTCGCACAGGGTCCCGCCACCGTGATGCAGGGCAGGGGTCAGGTGAGTCAGACGGGCGAAGTTCTCGAAGTCGGCGAGGGTCGCGTAGCGACGACCCCCTTCCAGGTCGCGAACGAAGGGGGACCCGTAGGCCGGGGCGAACACGAGATGTGGGTCGCCAATCACGACGTCGTGCTCGGGGTTTCGGGCATGCTGGGTGAAGGTGGTTGGCGCGGTTGCCATGAGACTCCTGGCCAGCCCGGCAGGGAACTTGACCCGGGTCTCGGTGACCTCACATCCACCCTCGCGGAAGATCTCCAGCGCCTCGGGGAAGTTGCCCACCTCGATACCGACCCTCTCGAGGAGCAGATCGGCGTTGGACTCGATGAGGGTGAGCCCTTCCTCGTCGAGCACCTCGACCGGTGTCAGCTTTCGGGTCAGGAACGGCACAGACTCGATGGCCCGAGCGGTCCTTGCCGCCTGCCGGGCGGCGCGGCCACCGCCCCGACGTCCCGTGCTGGTCTGTTCCATGATGCGGTACCAGACTACATCATGGAACAAGACCCGGGGAGGGACGACCATTCTGGCGCGGAGATGCCGGTCCATAGGTCGACATCTCCGCGCCAAAAACAGTCGTCATCGCGGGTGCCTCCGCCGCCGCTCTCCTGGTTCGGGTCGAGGCGGCATGTCAACCACCTTGGAGAGGAGCGGGTAGGGGTTGGTCTTGTGGGGAATGGCCAGAGCAGCCACGAAATGCTCCTGGAATCGGGGCTCCACGGCGGTCTCCACCTTCTCGATCTGGTTTGTGACCTCCTCGATCTCGCTGCGCGCCACACCGGACAGGAGAGCCATCATCGCCCCGACACCGGCGGCGTTTCCCGCCGCCGATACCCGGTCGAGATCGCAGTCGGGGATCATCCCCAGCACCATGGCGTACTTCGGGTCGATATGGCTCCCGAACGCGCCCGCCAGCCTGATCTCGTCGACCTGATCGACGCCGTAGTGGTCCATCAGGAGCCGGGCTCCGGCGTGAAGCGCGGCCTTGGCCAGCTGAACGGCGCGCACATCGTTCTGCGTCACCTCTACGAGTGGCTCGGCACACAAGACGTAGGAGAACGTGCGGTCCGAAGCCACCACTCGGGACGACGGATTGGCCGGTTGGCGGATGACGCCGTCAGTGTCGATCACTCCGGCCAGATGCAGCTCTGCGATCGCCTCGATGATCCCCGACCCACATACCCCGGTGACCGCCCCGAAGTCGAAGCCGGGCTCGTCGGACCAGAGCTCCTGGCCGATGACGGAGAAACGGGGCTCCAGAGTCGCCCGATCCACGCGGACCCGCTCGATCGCCCCTGGCGCCGCTCGTTGCCCGGAGGAGATCTGCGCTCCTTCGAACGCGGGCCCTGTCGGACTCGAGGCAGCCAGGAGGCGGTCCTGATTCCCCAGCACCAACTCGGCGTTGGTACCCACGTCGACGAGCAATTGCAGACGCTCGCCACGATGCGGGCCTTCGGACAGCACCACCCCGGCGGCGTCGGCGCCGACATGGCCGGCGATGCACGGAAGCGAATAGACCCTGGCACCGCGGTGGACCTGCAGCCCGAGGTCGATGGCGGGCGTGTCGAGGGCCGACGTGGTGACCAGCGCAAACGGAGCGGTGCCCAACTCCCGTGGGTCGAGCCCGAGCAGCAGGTGGTGCATGATCGGGTTGCCGACAACGCTCAGCTCGAGAACATCACCGCGATCGACCCCCGCCTCGGTGATCAACTCACCGAGCAAGTCGTCGAGGGCGCCTCGCACGACGTCGGTCAGCCGGGTCGCACCGTCGTCGTTCATCATCACGTACGAGACACGGCTCATCAGATCCTCACCAAACCCGATCTGTGGATTCATCACCCCACTCGTGGCGAGGACGGACCCGGTCAAGAGATCGCAGAGGTGGCCGGCGATAGTGGTGGAGCCGACATCGAAGGCGACACCGAGGGCGACGTCGCGGAAACCGGGCCAGATCCCGATCAGATCCCTGGCATGACGCACCGCGACAGTCACCGCCCAGTTCCCGCTTCGAAGCGTCGTCTGGAGATCTGTCAGGACCGGAGGGTCCACCACCAGTCTGCTCAGACCCCACTCCTGTTCGAGAGCGGCGAGGAGGCGCTCCAGGTCTCCGGTCGGGCTGGCCAGATCGGGCTCCGGTACCTCGACGTAGTGAAGCCGGACTACGGGATCTACGGGCAAGGCAGCCACACCGGCCCGCTTTCGCACCACCTGGCGATGGACCTGGCTGTCCGCCGGGACATCGATGACCACGTCCTCCACGATCCGGGCAGCACAACCCAGACGGTGGCCGGCGCCCAGTGGTCGCCGGCCCTGATAGTCGGTCTCGGTGGGTCCGGGCTCGGAGAGACGGTCGGGACGGGCCTCGACGCCGGGTCGGCTGCCCATGACCACCTGGCAGCGCCCGCATATTCCCCTGCCGCCGCATACCGAATCGAGGTCTACTCCAAGTGCCCGGGCGGCGTCCAGCACTGTGGTGCCCTCGGGAAACGCCCCGCGTCGCCCTGAAGGGCTGAACACGACCTGACGCGTCACGGTTGGTCAGCCGCGGCGGCGGCGGTTCTCACGACGACGGCCTTCCTCGCCGGCGGCGGGCGGCTCCCGATAGGTCTTGATCCAGGTGGCGCAATTGGGGTCGCGGCCGTTCAAGACGTCGGCGGCCATGATCGACTGCCGGATCTCGGCCTCGAGAGGGTTGGTTATCGCCGATGTCATGCCGGCACCGATCGCCATGGCCAGGAAGGCGGCATTTATCCCGGCCCGGTTGGGGAGGCCGAAGCTGATGTTGGAGGCCCCGCACGTGGTGTTCACCCCCAACTCGTCGCGGAGCCTCCGGATCAGGTGGAACACTTGTCTCCCCGCCGTCGCAATGGCGCCGATCGGCATCACCAGAGGATCGACCACGACGTCTTCCCGGGGTATGCCGTGATCAGCGGCCCGCCCGACGATCTTCTTCGCCACCTCGAACCGGACATCGGGATCCTCGGAGATCCCGGTTTCGTCGTTGGAGATAGCGACCACTGCCGCCCCGTGCTTCGCGATCAGAGGCAGAACCTGCTCGAGACGCTCCTCCTCCCCGGTCACAGAATTCACCAGGGCCTTGCCCCGATACGCCAGGAGCCCGGACTCGAGGGCGGCGACGATCGACGAGTCGATGGACAAGGGGGCGTCGGTCAACGACTGAACAAGCTCGACGGTCCGGGCGAGAAGTGCAGGCTCGTCGGCGAGGGGGATGCCGGCATTGACGTCGAGCATCTGCGCCCCGGCGCCGACCTGACTCAAGGCGTCCGTCTCCACTCGGGAGAAGTCGCCCTTCTTCATCTCTTCGGCGAGGAGCCGTCGACCGGTTGGATTGATTCTCTCCCCGATCAAGACGAAGGGACGCTCGAATCCGATGACGACTTCGCGGGTCTCCGAGGAGACGACCGTGTCGGTCATCGTGTCCCCCCGTTGGCGGCGAGATCGTTCAAGGTCTCGGAGTCGTATTCGGTCTCGAGACGCGCCGCCTCAGAGGCGACTTCCGACTCGAGATCGTCACCGCACGGTCTGGTGTCCTTGACCCATTCCGACAAGTACTCGTCGGTCCCGAACAGACCTGCGTACATGGCGGCACGATCGATGGCCACCTGGAACCTCGCTGACAGCTCACGTTTGGCTGTCTCATCGCCCCGACGCGCGTTCGACCAGATCGGAGGTGGGGACCTGGGACAGATAGACCAGACGGTGGTAGTTGCCGAAATAGGTGTCACGGAGATCGGGCCAGCGATCGAGACCGAGACCGGCCCACACCAGACGATCGAAGTGGTGGGCGAGGAAATCGGTCAGATAGAACGTGCCGGGCTCGCGGTCGTGCAAGTCGGAGAAGCCGGGCCCTGTCGCGTAGAACTCGTAGCAATGGGCCCCGGGCAGGCGGCCCACTCCTCGTGCTTCTAGTAGCCGGTCGAGGAGACCGCCGGTCCCGCAGTCGGCGTAACCGACGAATACGTTTCGGTATCGCTCCTCAGCGGCGTCGAGGCGCGCCTCGACCGCGGCCGGAATGAGGTCCGGCGTGTTGTGGAGATTGGCGGGCAGGCACTCGACGTCGACCCAGTCGAGCGAGTTGAGGCGCACGACGTCGAGGACCTCGCGGGCCAGGGCCCCGCAGGCGATCACCAGCAGTCGATCGTCCTCGTCGCTCATTGGTCTTCACCTCCCGTGAGGCGGCGAGCCAGCACAAGAGCTTCGGCGGTCTCCGTGGCGACGGCGGCATCACGGCAATAGGCGTCGGCGCCGATCGCTTGGCCGAACTCCTCGTTGAGCGGAGCGCCACCGACCATGACGATGTAGTCGTCCCGGATGTTCTTCTCCTTCAGGGCTTCGATGACCACCTTCATGTAGGGCATGGTGGTGGTCAGCAAGGCAGACATTCCGAGGATGTCGGGCTTGTGCTCGTCGAGAGCGGCGATGAACTCGTCGGCATCGGTGTTGATCCCCAGGTTGATCACCTCGAACCCCGCCCCTTCCAGCATCATCGCGACAAGGTTCTTTCCGATGTCGTGGATGTCGCCCTTGACAGTCCCGATCACGACCTTGCCGATCGTCTGGGCCCCGGTTTCGGCGAGCAGAGGTCGCAGCACCTCCATGCCCGCCTTCATTGCGTTGGCGGCGAGCAACACCTCGGGGACGAAGAGGATGCCGTCCCGAAAATCGATCCCAACGATGCGCATGCCTTCGACGAGGGCGTCATTGAGCACCCTCTGCGCATCCCAGCCCCGGGAGAGCAGGATCTCTGTTCCCTCGACGATCTCGTCGGCAAGACCGTCGTAGAGGTCGTCGTGCATTTGATTCGCCAGATCCGGGTCGGAAAGTGAATTCAGATCGAGTTCATCGTCGGCCATCGCCACTCCATGAGATCACCGCTCGCGTTCCACGATGCGGGGCTGTGCTATATGTTGGAACACTAGTCTGCCGCCCTATCAGGGTCCATGGTGGGCCATGATTGACCTGACCGGAGAACGAGGTTTCAGACGTGAGTGATGCGCCTTCCAGTGCGAGCGTGGTGGTGATTGGGGCGGGGATCGTCGGCAACTCGGTGGTGGGCCATCTCGCCGAGCTCGGCTGGCGCGACATCGTCCAAATCGACAAGGGACCGCTGCCCAATCCAGGTGGGTCGACGGGTCACGCCTCCAACTTCATCTTCCCGGTCGATCACAACAAAGAGATGGCGATGCTCACCCTCGACAGCCAGCGTCAGTACGAGGAGATGGGGGTCAATGTCACCTGCGGGGGGATCGAGGTGGCTCGCACCGAGGAGCGGATGGAAGAGCTCCGCAGGCGGATGAGCTCGGCGAAGAACTGGGACATGGAGGCACATCTGGTGACTCCGGCCGAGATCAAGGAGCTGGTCCCCTTCATCAACGAGGAGATCCTCCTCGGTGGCTGTTACTTCCCCACGGTGTCGGCCGTCGACTCGCTGCGAGCGGGCACCATTTTCAGGGAGAAGGCGACGGGACTGGGGGCGCTGCAGACCATGGCCAACACCGAGATCCTCGACATCGAGACCGATCGAGGACGGGTCACGGCGGTCGTCACCGACAAGGGCCGCGTCGAGGCCGAGTACGTGGTGATCGCCTGCGGGGTGTGGAGCCCCCGGGTCGCCCGCCTAGCTGGGGCCAGCATCCCGCTCACCCCGGCGGTGCACCAGATGATCGACGTCGGGCCCATCCCGATCCTCCAGGAGTCAGGTAAGGAGCTCGCCTTCCCCATCGTCCGCGACATGGACACGTTCATGTACGAGCGACAGACCTCGGGGTCGATGGAAGTCGGCTCCTACGCCCATCGACCGATCTTTCACTCACCCGACGAGATTCCTTCCATCGCCGAGGCGCGCCTTTCTCCGACCGAGCTTCCTTTCACCGAAGACGACTTCGACACCCAACTGGAGGACGCTCTCGAACTGATGCCCGAGATCCTGTCCCAAGCAGAGATCAAATACGCCATCAACGGGCTGCTCTCCCTGACCCCCGACGCCATGCCGCTGATCGGCGAGACGGTCGAGGTGCGAAATCTCTGGTCGGCTGCCGCCATCTGGATCAAGGAGGGACCGGGGACGGGGCGGGCGGTGGCGGAGTGGATGACCAACGGGTATCCCGAGCTCGACCCGCACGCCTCGGACATCGCCCGCTTTTACCCCTACGCCCGCACCGATCACCACATTCGGGCTCGTTGTGCGGAGCATTTCAACAAGACATACGGAATCGTCCATCCCCGGGAGCAGTGGGCCTCGGAACGAGACAAGAGGCTCTCTCCGGTTCATTCCCGCACCGCCCAGCTGGGCGCGGTCTATTTCGAAGCCGGAGGATGGGAGCGCCCGCACTGGTATGAGTCGAATGCCTCTCTCGTCGATCACTACGGGATCGAGGACCGGCCCCACGAGTGGGACCGACGCTGGTGGTCGCCGATCCAAAACGCCGAGCACCTGGCCATGCGGGAGAAGGTGGGTCTCGTCGACCTGGCGCCCTTCGTTATTTTCGACTTCACCGGCCCCGGGGTCGTCGACTACATCCAGCGGATGACGGTCAACAACGCCGATGTCACAGTCGGCCGGTCGGTGTACACCCCTTTACTCACCGGGTCCGGAGGGTTCAAGGCGGACCTGACCGTGCTCAGACTCGGCGAGGAGCATTTCAGGGTGATCACTGGAGCGTTCGATGGGCCGAGGGACAAGCATTGGTTCCGGAGCCATCTCCCAGAGGACGGGTCGGTCCACATGAACGATTCCACTTCGGCCTACACGACCATCGGTGTCTGGGGACCTGAGGCGCGCAACCTCGTCTCATCGATCACGGATCACGACCTCTCCAACGAGGCCTTCCCCTACGGGACTACCCAGGCGGTCGACTTTGGCTCGATCAACGCCCGACTCTTCCGGATCTCATATGTCGGCGACCTGGGCTGGGAGGTGTATGTGCCGACGGAGGCCGGGCGCCTCATGTGGGACAGTCTGTGGGAGGCCGGACAGGATCTCGGCGTCGTCGCCGTGGGCGCCGGGGTGTACGGGACCACGGGCCGCCTGGAGAAGGGTTACCGGCTGATGGGGTCTGAGCTCGAGAGCGAGTACAACCCGGTGGAGGCGGGTTTGGCACGGCCGCGGGTCAAGGATCACGACTTCATCGGGAAGGAGGCGTATCTGTCCGCCCGGGATGAGGAGCCAGCGGCGATCCTGTGCACGCTCACCGTGGAGGACCATGTCTCCCCCCGCGATGGGATAAAGCGCTTCCCCACCGGGCGGGAGCCGATCACCACGCCCGACGGCGGCCGGATCACCGACCGGAAGGGTCGGCCGTCCTATGTCACCACCGCCGGGGCGGGGCCCTCGGTGGGCAAGTTCCTCCTGATGGCCTATCTGCCGCCGGAGCACGCCCTAATGGGCAACGACCTCGCCGTTATGTACATGAACGAGCTCTATCCGGTAGAAGTGGCGGTCGCCGGCTCGACCCCATTGTTCGACCCCGACGATGCCCGGATGAAGGGGTGAGGTCCCTCGTCTGCATAAAGCGGGTCCCCGCTCCTGGTGCCCGCATCGTCCTCACCGACGATCGACAGGCAATCGACGCCAAACATCTTCCGTTCACGACCAGCCCTCACGAGGAGTGTGCCGTCGAGGAGGCGGTCCGTATCAAGGAGCAACACGGCGGGACCGTGGTCGTGATGACCCTCGGCCCAGCTGAGGCAGAAGAACAACTTCGCTATGCCGTGTCGGTTGGCGCCGACGAGGCGATATTGCTGGCGACTGACGGAGCCGATTGGGACCCGCAGGCGACGGCTGCCGCCCTCGCCGGAAAGATTGGAGAGCTCGAGTCCGGAGATGGCCGGTTCGATCTCATCCTCTTTGGCAACGAGTCCGCCGACGCCGGTGGCTATCAGGTGGGGATCCGAGTGGCTCACGCCCTGGACCGGCCGGTCGTGGGCGGGATCAAGGGCATAGACATCGAAGGCGAGACGATGGTCGCCCGACGGGAGACCGACGCCGGATTCGAGGTCTACCGCCTCCCGTTGCCGGCCGTGGTGGCCGTAAAAGAGGGGATCAACCTGCCCCGTTATCCAACCCTGCCCTCCCGGCTCAGGGCCAAGAAGGTAGAAGTGACGAGCTCTGCTCCAGATCACACAGCGGGTGGCCTTCGCATGCTCCGTCTCGTCAACCCTCCGGAGGTTGCGAGTTCGACCACGCTCCTTGGCCAGGGACCCGACGCTGCCTCTGCGGTGGCCGACCTGTTCGAGGAGCTGGGACTGCTATGAGCCAGGTCCTGGTCTTCGTCGAGCACCAGGAGGGGGTGCCGTTCGAGACCTCCCTTCAGGCGACCACCCTGGCCGGCACCCTCGGTGATGTGTCCTCGGTGAGCGTTGGGGCGTGTGATGTCGGAGGCGCGGCTCGACACTTCGCCATCGAGCATCCGATCCTCTTCGACTACGCCCCGGAGGCAATCGCCGAAGCTCTGGTCCAGCTGATCGGAGCCGAGTCGCCCTCCGCCGTGTTCGCCTCCGGGACCGAGCGGGGCAACGAAGTGATGGCACACGTGGCCGCCGTGCTCGACCTTCCGCTCGCAACAAATGTGACCGAAGTCCGGCCCGTCGACGAGTCGTGGGAGCTGACCCGGACCCGTTGGGGTGGCAGCCTCCTCGAGGAGGCGTCACTCACCGGACCCGTGAAGCTGGCCACCGTGGCACCTCACGCGTTCGAAGTCTCCGACGCGTCGGGCAGCGTCGATGCAGAAACCTTTGAGCCGGACCTGCCCGAGGATCTGGAGCGGACTCGGGTGGTGGAGCGTGTCACCATTTCCGAAGGGATCACTCTCACCACCGCTCCGGTGGTGGTGAGTGGGGGCCGGGGAGTCGGCTCGCCAGAGGGTTTCGGGATCCTCGAGGAGCTGGCCGCACTCCTGGGTGGGGCGGTGGGATGCTCTCGGGTGGTCACCAACAACGGATGGCGGCCGCACTCCGATCAGGTCGGTCAGACCGGAACCCGTGTCGCCCCCAATCTCTATGTCGCCTGCGGGATCTCTGGTGCGGTCCAGCATTGGGTCGGGATGATGGCCTCGAAGAACGTGCTGGCCATCAACAACGACCCCGAAGCTCCAATGGTGACCAAGGCCGACTACGCCGTGATCGGTGACCTACACCCAATCCTCGATGCGGTAGTGGCGGAAGTGAAACGAAGGAAAGGACTCTGATTTCAGGGTCCACGTGGGTATGGGATGGCTTGGATTTGTTGGATGGCGGTTTTGAGGTCCACGCGGGGTGGGCGTTTCGGCCGGGGGTCGTGGTATGGGGTGGGAACCGGTCTTGGTTTCGGGTGGACGCCGAGTTGGCTTCCGTCGGGACGGTAGAAGTCGAGATGGCCGGGGGCTCCTTCGATGCGCCAGCCTCCTTCGTGGATCAGGGTGTGATGATGCCGGCAGAGGAGGATCAGGTTGTCGAGACTGGTGGGTCCGCCTTGTGACCAGGGGATGAGATGGTGGATGTCGCACCAGCTGGCGGACCGGTCGCATCCGGGGAAGACACAATGCAGGTCTCGGGCCATGACCGCGATTCGGAGGGCTGGGGTGACCAGTCTTTTGGTTCGTCCCACGTCGAGGGGTTGACTGTCGGGTCCGAAGACGACTCTGGTCAGGTTGGCGTCACATGAGATCCGTCGGATCTCGTCGGCGGTGAGAAAGGTCCCATGTTCGGTTTCTGTGATGCCTGGTTTGTCTTCGAGGAGGGTTTCGGCGGAGACATGGACTATGAGGCCGGG
>JARDZU010000094.1 GCA_029240695.1 Acidimicrobiia bacterium
GCCGTATGCGTGGACACGCACAGCTCGATCCGACTCTTTGCCGAGCACTCGCGGTCCCCTTTGCCTTCCGGGTCGGCGGCGCGGGCGCCGAGACGAAGGTCGGGCGGGGCAAGCCGCCCATCGGGCTATTTTACCCTGGACCTATTCCAGGAGACGCTGCTGCATCGCGTAGAGGGCGGCACCGGCGCGGGTCGACACCCCAATCTTGACGTAGATGTTCTCGACGTGACGCCCGACTGTCTTCGGTGAGATGTACAACTCCTCGCCGATCACGCGGTTGGTCTTACCCCGAGCGATGAGGCGCAGGACCTCCACCTCGCGGTCGGTCAGGCCTCCGGGGTTGACTGCCTTTTCCAGTCGAGAACGACCCTCTGCTGCGGACACCACCGCGGCAACGGCTTCGCGGTCCAGCCGACCCGACCCAGCCTCCCCCTCGAGCGTGCGGGCGGCCTCGCTGGTATCGAAGCGTGCTCTGTAGGGCCGGTCGGCGGTCAGCGCAGCCATGACGTCCGCTGCCGCCAGTACGCGGCCCGCCTTCGACAGGTGCTCTGCAGTCATCCTCCGGTGATATCCAGAGCCGTCACTGCGCTCGTGGTGACTCGACGCGATCTCACCCAATTCGGCCAGTGTCGTGCAACGGGACAGCACCCGCTCGGTCAGATAGGGGTGGAGCCGGACCTTTTCCCACTCCGGGGTGGCCAACGGGCCTGGCTTGTCCCAGATCCCGTTCTCGACACCTACTCGACCGAGATCGTGGACGAGGGCAGCCCGACCCAAATCGCTCACCTGATCATCAGTCAGCCCGAGCAGCCCCCCAGCCTTTTGGGCCAGGTCGGCGACCGTGCGTGAGTGGCCCCTGATCCAAGGTGACTTGAGATCGACATAGTCGGCGATCACGGCGAGAGAGTGATCGACGTCCTGCACCATGGCCCGTGGCGCCGGTTCTGCTGCCAGAACCTCGTCCCAGACGGCCTCCTCTCCGGATTTGTTCAGCTTCGTCACTATGTCCACGATCTGCGGGTCATAGGCCTTACCGCGACGCGCCCGCAGGACCTCGACAACGTTGTCACCGCGCCGGGCAAACAGATCAGCATCGCGGGCGACAACCGCGATCCGCGTCTCGAGCGGGATCTCTTCGCCCTCCAGATGGGCCGGGTCACCGGTCCCGTCCCATCGTTCGTATGCGTGCTCGAGGGCCACGATCACCTCCGCGTCGAGGCCGAGACGCCGAGCCAGCATCGCGCCAACCTCACAATGAGCAGCGAGACCGCCGGCGTCGGAGGCGGGATGGGTCAGGGCGGCGCCGATCAGGCGTGCGCGTCGCGGCGCTGACTTTCCGGAGCCGACCGAGCGGATCATGGCCCGCATCGCTTCACCCTTTGCACCCATGTGAGCCGGGGAGAACCCCTTCATGAAGGAGAGATCGTCCCCCCCGGACATGCGTGCAGTGTCGCTGGAGTCCGACGTGCAGCCGAGAAAGCGGATCAGCGAGACCTGCTGGACGTGTCGTACTCGAGCGTCGTCGCACCCCAACTCCCGCGCCACGTCGACTGCCAGGAGGCTGGTGCTGAGACCATGGCCTTGGGGCTGGCCCGTGCCGAGATCGGTGGCGAGTGAAAGCGACCCGAGCAACTCCGTCAAGGGCAGCTTCGCTTCGGCGAAGGCCATGCGCCGACCCTACGCGGGGGTGGATTTCGGGGTCAGCCAGGGTCGAGGACGGCGGTCGTGTTGTCGGCCGGCCGTGACACAGTGGATCGCCGGGAGTCGGGTGAGATCCCGAACCATACGCCGGACATCACCACGAGAGCACCGATCGCGCCGGCCATCGTGATCGGCTCGTCGATGAGGAGAGCGCCAAGCACCATCGTGACGACCGGGAACAAGACGAACATGTAGGCCGTCGCAGAGGCGGTCCAGCGCCGGGCCACCAAGAGGACCAAGGCGAACAACCCGACCGAACCGGCAGTCACGAGATACACCAGCGCCCATGCGACTTCGCTCTGGGCAGGGAGCGCCCACTGCTCTCTATTCAAAGCCGAGAACGCCAGCAGGGTCGCGGCGCCGGTGGCCAGGGAGATGGCGTTGGTGACCGCCGGGTGATTCGCCGAGATCATCTTGGCGACGATGACGCTCTCACCGGCACACACCGTCGCCCCCAGAAGGGCGAGCAAGGGTATGAACGAAAGTGTCACTTGCCCCGGCCCGATCGCCATCCAGGTGATCCCGACTACGGCCAGCAACGACCCTCCGACCGCCCTCGCACTGAGGCGTTCGAGCCGTTGCGCCGAAGCAAGGAGCAATGTCACCAGCGGGACCAGCGCCAGAACGATCGTGGCTGTTCCCGCTGTGACCCGGACGAGAGCCCAATACATGAGTGCGTAGAAGATCGAGATGCCAAGCACGCCATTGGCGATTGTGAGCATGAGCTGCCGGCCCCGGGGCCAAGGCAAGCGCAATGCCACCACGATGACGACGAATATGAGTGAGGCCAGGGTGAATCGGAGGCCGGCTCCCCAGAAGGGGTCGAGTTCACGGTTGCTGAGGCGAACGGCCAAGAAGTTGCTTCCCCCGAGGGTCACAGCTGTGGCAAACAGGACGTATCCCCCGCTCGGACGTGTCGTCGGCTCCATGTCGTTCACAATGCCGCAGGGGATCGGGTCGTGACATCGGGTGAACACCCCATTTCCACGGCGATCAGCCCGAGTAATGCCTTTCGAGACTCTCCAGGTAGGTGTCCGCGGCTAGCGCGTTATGGCGTCGCCACAGCTCGAGATGGTCGGCCGTGTCGGAGGACGAAACCTCGAGAGCGGCCAGTGTCGGGTCGAGAGTCTCACGCTGGGCGATCACGAGTTGCAATGGAGACCTTCCCAGCCGCTGGAGGAGGGCCAGCTTGAGCTGGAACTCGATCCTCATGTCTCTGACGTGGCTGACGGGGCTGGCCAGCCACAAATCGAGGCGGCGCCTCCCCGCACGGGTCAGGCGGTGGATGACACGATTTGGACCGGCCGCTCCTGGCTCGGTGTGGGCCGGCTCGGCTAGGCCGGCATCGACCAGACGATCGAGGGCCCTGTACACCAGCGGTCTCCTCACCGTGATCACGCGCCCGATTTCGGTGTCGGGTTGAAGTGTCCTGGAGATGGCGAAGCCGTGTGTGGGGCCCCCGGCGAGCAGACCGAGCACCGCGTACTCGGTGAGTGATGGCTCGAACTCACGCATGACCATGAGAGTAGGGTCGCCCGACTAGTCACAGTGAGACTAAAGGGATCTATGAACAGCGCTGCCCGCCTGCTTGTCGCCACCTTTGTCCTTGGCGCGGTCACCGCCTGCTCTGGTTCGTCGGTCGAGGGCGAGCTGCTTGTTTCGGCGGCTGCGTCATTGACCGACGCATTTGCCGGGATGGAGTCGGCTTTCGAGGACGCCAACCCCGACTTCGACGTCGTGTTGAACCTCGGATCGAGCTCTGCCCTCCGAGAGCAGATCTTGGAGGGCGCCCCTGCCGATGTGTTCGCTTCGGCCAATTCGTCCAACATGGACCAAGTGGCTGAGGCCGGAGAGATATCGGGAGAAGCCAAGATCTTCGCCACCAATTCGCTCCAGATCGCGGTTCCGACCGGCAATCCTGCGGAGGTGACCAGCCTGGAGGACTTCGCAAGGGAGGAGTTGTTGATCGGGCTCTGCGCCGAAGACGTCCCGTGTGGAGACCTCGGACGCCAGGCCCTGGCGAAAGCCGGGGTGATTCCATCTATCGACACCAATGAGCCGGATGTCCGAGCCCTTCTCACCAAAATCGAGGCAGGTGAGCTCGATGCCGGGATCACCTATGTGACGGATGTCCTATCCGCCTCTGGGAGTGTCGAAGGACTTGAGATTCCGGTCGAGATGAACATCGTCGCCGAGTACCCGATCGCGACCTTGGCCGGTGCTCCGAACCCCGACGCGGCGGTGGTCTGGGTGGAGTTCGTGCTTTCCGAGAAAGGACAGGCGATCCTGACCAGTTATGGATTCAGGTCACCTTGAAGGCTGACGGGTCGTTGGGCCAACGCACACGGCGTCCGCCAGTCCTCCTGGTGGTGCTGGGGTCGATTGGCTTGGCCATGTTCGTCGTGCCCTTCGTGGGACTGCTTGCTCGAGTGCCTTGGTCAGACCTCCCGGCGGTGCTCGCCAGCGACGTGGTGACCGATGCCCTGCGGCTATCAATGGTGACCTCGCTGATGGCGACGGCAATTGCGGTGGTGGTGGGGATCCCACTGGCGTGGATGATGGCCCGTCTCGACTTCCGCGGGCGACCGCTGGTTCGTGGACTGGTGACTCTGCCGCTCGTATTGCCCCCGGTAGTGGGTGGTGCCGCCCTTCTCTTCGCATTGGGTCGTCGGGGCCTGGTGGGTGAGAGTCTCGAACAGGCCACCGGTCTGCTGCTCCCCTTCTCTACCTGGGGCGTGGTGGTGGCAAACACCTTCGTCGCCATGCCTTTTCTCGTGATCACGGTCGAAGGCGCCCTTAGGAACCTCGATCAGCGTTACGAGGGGGCCGCGGCCAGTCTGGGAGCCAGTCGTTGGACGGTGCTGCGCCGGGTCACGTTGCCCATGATCGGCCCCTCGTTGGTTGCTGGCCTTGTGTTGACCTGGGCCAGGGCCTTCGGTGAATTTGGGGCGACGATCACCTTTGCCGGAAATCTCCAGGGACGAACCCAGACTCTGCCTCTGGCGGTATTCGTCGCCCTGGAGAGTGATCGTGACACGGCGGTAGCCCTGAGTCTGGTGATGGTGGTGGTATCGCTAGCTGTCCTGGTCGGACTCCGGGAGCGTTGGTGGAAGGCGCTCTAGGGCCGGGGCTGGAAGCCGACTTCGGTCTGCGCCGGGGAGATTCCTTTCAGATCGACCTGAGCCTCTCCATTCCGGCCGGGAGGACCGTGGCCCTGCTCGGCCCGAACGGAGCGGGGAAATCGACCGCGGTGGCGGCGATTGCGGGTCTGTTGCCGATCGAGTCGGGGCGGATCGGTCTCGCCGGCATCACTCTCGACCATCCCTCGGCCGACGTCCTGATCCCGGCGGAAGCCCGTCGTATCGGTGTCGTCTTCCAGGACTATCTGTTGTTCCCGCATATGACGGTCATGGAGAATGTCGCGTTCGGACTGCGGAGCCGCGGTGTGAACCGTAACGAGGCGATGGAGCGAGCCGGAGGCTGGTTGGAACGTCTCGATCTCACTGGTCTCGAGCGAAGGAAGCCGCCACAGCTCTCAGGCGGTCAGGCACAGCGCGTCGCCCTGGCCCGGGCTCTGGTCATCGATCCGGATCTCCTGCTCCTCGACGAGCCGCTCGCCGCCCTCGACGTGACCACCCGCGTGGAGCTGCGCAGGGTGCTTGGCCGGCACCTCGCTGACTTTCCCGGTCCCCGCCTCGTCATCACCCATGACCCGACCGAGGCCTTCCTTCTTGCCGACGAGATCCACATCATCGAGAACGGCGTAGTCACCCAATCGGGATCGCCGGACGAGATCCGCCTTCGCCCACGAACTCCCTACGCGGCAGATCTAGCCGGGTCGAACCTGCTCTTTGGCAGGGCGTCGCACGGTCAGGTAGACGTCGGATTGCATCTCCTTCATGTGGCCGAACATGAGATCGAAGGGGAGGTCTTGTTGACGATTCGCCCTTCCTCGATCTCGTTACACCGAACTCCGCCGGAGGGCAGCCCGCGGAACGCCTGGGAGACCACCATCGCCGTGATGGAACGTCTGGGTGAACGGACTCGAATACGGACCGGACCGCCCCTGCCCCTCACTGTCGAGGTGACATCGGAAGCGACCGGCGCGCTGGCACTCGGGGTGGGTGAGGCGGTGTGGTTGGCCATCAAGGCCACCGAGATCGGGGTCGAGCCCCAAGGCGGATACACGCGGTCCGTGTAGTCTCGGACTGCTTGCCGAACACGACTGGAGCAGATCGCAATGGGTGAGAAGCAACGCATCAGCTACGTGCCACTCGAGGACATGACTCCCGAGATGAGGGCTGAGATGGAACGATGTGCCCGCGAGGGCACGCCGAGACCGGAGAGCTCGGCGATTCGAGCCCATGTCCCTGCAGCCTTCTGGTTCTTCGCCGAGAGTTGGCAAAACCTGTTCCGTGATGGGATTCTCGATCACGACATCAAGGAGTTGTGCCGGGTCTATGTCTCCCGCTCGGTCAAGTGCGAGTACTGCGGGAACCAGCGATCAGAGAAGGGGAAGACCCTCGGTCTTGTCGAAGGCCAGTACGACGATCTGATGAACTTCGAACGCTCAGAGATCTACGACGACAGGCAGAAGGCGGCGTTGGCCTACGCCGAGGCGATCACGTGGCATCTCGACACCGACGATGCTTTCTGGGAGCGGATGTATCGGCATTTCACGGAGCCCGAGCTGGTCGAACTGGGGTGTTTCGTGGGTCTGACCATGGGACAACAGAGCTGGCTACGACTCCTCAACATCGACCATCACGAGGTGATGCCCGGTACCGAAGCCGCTATGGCGCCCGGCTTCGAGGACGCCGATTCTCTGGCCAGGAGCAAGTCGGCACAGGGCTACTGGGCCAATGTCTGATCTTTGACGGCCGGTATTTCGGCGAGGTCGCCTACTCGCCATCCGGCAAGATGAGGTTGAGCACCCAACCGGCGATCGAGATGACAATGGCCCCCAGGAAGGTCGCCCAGAAGAACCCGGTGGACGTGAGTCCCAGATCCATCATGCTCGGGCCCCCGAGCCAGACCACTAGCTGAAGGACCAGGGCGTTGACGACGATCAGAAACAGGCCAAAGGTGATGAGGACGATCGGCAGGCTCAGCAGGCGGAGAATGGGTTTCACGATGAGGTTGGCCAATCCGAGGATCACGGCGACGATGAGGAACTCCCACCAACTCCCGGTGAACTCGAGTCCGTCGACGATCCAAATGGCAATGGCCAACGAGCCGGCGGTGACAAGGAAACTGAGAATGAAGCTCATACGTCGAAGCTACAAGATCGATCGAGGGGCATGCGTTCAATCTCTGGCCTGCCGTCGGTGCCTGGGCTAGCCCTATCCGGGCACCGCTGCGATAATTGACCATTCCGCGCCCGTAGCTCAATTGGATAGAGCGTCTGACTACGGATCAGGAGGTTGGGTGTTCGAGTCGCCCCGGGCGCGCTAGCTGTTTCCAGGTCTATCGAGCACTCCAGGCTCCAGCTCCGACAAGTCAGGCCTAGCGGAGCCCAGTGCTCAGTCGAATAGGAGGAGCACGCCGACGACGCTGAGTCCGATTGCCAACACGATCGGGAGTCTGGTCGGCTCCAGTACCCAACCTTTCAGCATTGCCTGTTCATTGCGCCGCCAGCGCCGCAAGCCTGCCACGGCGACCAGGATCCCCAAGCCAACCAAGATGTACGCCGCGATGAAGCCGATTTCCGAATCGGCCAGCAGACGGAGGACAGCGACACCGCCTGCGATCAGAGCCAACGCAGTCCTGGTCCATGCCAGGTACGTTCGCTCGTTGGCCAACGAGAATCGATAGTCGATCAAAGGGCCGCCCGAGGGCGGCTCCGTGCGCTCTTTGCCGTCGTCAGGAACAGTCATGAAGGTCCTCGCATGGCTCACGCGTCCTCGACACGGCCGGTCGATACGTCGTGTCGGAACAGTAGTTTCGCCGATGAGTTCCCGAGCCTCCAGCGGTCTACTTTGCCAACGGGCCGCGTCGAAGGGAGCGTGATGGAACTCAACTTTCTGGCCGTCGTCGTCGCAGCGGTGGCTGCCTTCATCCTCAGCGGGGTCTGGTACGGAGTGTTCGGCAGCCAACTGGCACTATTGCACCCTGCCTACGCCGATTCCGGGTCACTGTCAGCGAAGGACGTCATCGTCGAGCTGGCCCGAAATCTCGTGCTCGCCCTTGTGCTGGCCTGGTTGGTCGATCAGATCGGGGTTGACGACTGGGCGCTGGCCGCCCTGATCGGATTCATGCTGTGGATCGGGATCGCCGTTGTCCTGCTCGTCGGCTCCGTCTACCACGAGAAGGTGCCCGTGAAGCTGGCCTCGATCCATGCCGGAGACTGGCTACTGAAACTCGTCGTCATCGCGATAATCGTCGGGGTATGGCAATGACCGGCGGGAAGGGGCAGCTCGACAAGACCTTCACGGCATCGCTGCAGAAAAGCCCTGCTGAGGGCGGCTGGACCTTCGTGGTGATGCCCGATTCCGTCGAGTATTTCGGGACTCGCGGCCTGGTGAGAGTGCGTGGGACCATCGACGGCGTCGAGTTCCAGACCTCGTTCATGGCGATGGGTGACGGCACCCACAAACTTCCTGTGAAGGCCACTCTCCGTGAGGCGATCGGAAAAGTCGCCGGGGACGAGGTGACGGTTCATCTGAGCGAGCGACTCAAATGACGCTGCCCAGCCATGAGCCGCGGGGTATTCGCTGCAAGTATCCCGGACCTCACGTCGTTCGTCCTTCGCTCATGGCCATGAGATATCCCTTGGCGCGCTCCGAGAGCTCATAGCGGCCGACCAGTGCTTTGAACTTCGGTCCGTGATTGGGTTGCTCGAGGTGCGCCATCTCATGGACGAGCACCGAGTCGAGAACCCAGCCCGGCATGGAGGCGAGGCGGTTCGAGACCCGGATGCTGCCCTCCGCGGGCGTGCAGGAGCCCCATCTCGTCGTCTGGCGATCCGACCACTCGATAGTTGCGGGTGCCGGCAGTCCATATCTCAAGGCGAGATCCCGGGTTCGCTGCACCAGGTCGACGGCGGTCGACGAGACCTTCCTGCTGACCCGGGCGATGAGGCTCTCGACCAGCCGCGCCTCTTCGTCCGGAGCAAGACCGAAGGGGACCATGATCTTCAGCCTTCCCTCGCTCACGTAAGCCTGGGCGGTCCGCCTTCTGCGCTTGCTCCGAATCAAATCGACCTGCAAATCGCTCATGGTCGGATCGTATGTGCCTGGGGTGACAGAACCGGTAGCCGTCACTCGATGAGCAGCACGGCCTTCCCGTTCACCTTCCGGTTGGCCAGTGCCTCGAACGCGGAGTTGGCCTCCGCCCACGGCACTTCGAGCCCGATCTGGGGATGAAGATCGCCGCCGGCCACCATGTCGGCCAGTGTCTGGAGATCCTCCCCGAAAGTCGGCGGAGCCCCACTCTCGTAGACGAAGAAGGCGGTGATCCGGGCCAGGGCGTGCCCGCGGAAGTCGCTGAACGAGACCTGTGCCGGGGTGTCTGACGAATTCCCGTACACGACGATGTCGCCTCCAGGCGCAATCAGCCGGATCGCCGTTTCGAAGGACCGACCTCCGGCCGCATCCAGGATCAAATCAAACGGTCCTTCGAGGTCGTCGAGCTCGTAGGTGACCGCGCGTGCCCCGATCTCTTTCAGGCCTATCGCTCGTGCCTCGTCCGCTACCACCCCCGTGACCGTCGCCCCCGCCCCGGCCGCCATCTCGACGGCGAACCGGCCCACGCCACCGGCCGCTCCAGTAACCAGCACCCGTTTCCCCGCCAAGTGACCGCCGAGCCGGAGGGCGCGGAGCGCCGTCATTCCGGCGATGGGGAGTGTCGCTGCCTCAGGAAAGGTGACATGGTCGGCGAGATGCGCCAGATGAGTGGTGGGGACGGCCACTTTCTCCGCCCAACCGGCCTGCTCGGGCCAGGCAACGACACGCATGCCGACCGGCGGGCCTGATCCGTCGGAAGCTTGCTCGATGACGACAACTGCCACGTCCTGACCTGGCTGCCAGCCGCTCGGTCTGGCCCTGAGGAGCCGCAGCTCCCCCCGGTTCACCGCAACTGCCCGAACCTCGACCAGAGCTTCTTTCGGGCTAGGTGACGGCTCGGGCACCTCGCTCAGTTCGACCGAAATCCCACCGTCGCCTTTGTTGACCAGTGCGTTCAATCATCTACCGCCGTGTTGGGGGACGAAAGCTAGTGAGCCACGACGTGGGTAACCGGCACGGAGACCGAGCGGCCCAGCCGGTTGATGAGGTCGGCGCCAAGCCATCGCGAGATCCCGGCGGGGAAGGTGGAGACGATGATCTGATCGAAGTCACCGAGGTTCAACGAATCGAGGATCGCTTGATATGGGTCGGGGTCGCCGACCCTGGCCTCGACGACGTCTACGCCGGTCTCCTCGAGCCGACGGCGGGCAGAGTCTGCTTTTTCCCGAGCGATGGAGCGGGACTCGCCCTGAGTCCAGCTGGTCAGGTGCTTGACCGGCGTCGCAGGAACGAGGAGAACCACCTCGGCGTGATCGCTTTGCGCCGCGGATCGGACCGCAGCGAGGAATTCATCGGCTTCAGCCGTCTGATGCGCCACAGCGAGCAGACGTGTCACCACTTACCTCGGTCAGATCACCCCACCGTCGCGCTGGACAGGCCAACTGTCAAGACCTCGCATGCATGAGAGAAGCCCCGCAGACGTCTCCGCCCACAGGGCTTCCCGGGAGCAGCCTCACGTGGTGAGGCGCTCAGCCGGTCTCGTGATCCGGCCGTTTCCGGCCTACGTGTCCAACCGAACTCATTCGAACATACACCCTCATGACCAATCTGTCACGGGTGCACTCAGATGAGTCTTCCGGCGTGCTCGTAGAGTGGCTCATGGTCGAGAACCCTTTGCGCTCCGAGACGAGACAGATCGAGGGTTGGGCTCCTGCCCAGGATCAACTCGGCCAGGTAACGACCAACTGCGGGGCTTTGCTGGAACCCGTGGCCCGAGAATCCGGTAGCCAAAAAGAGACCCCTGATCCTCGGCCACTCGCCGAGGATGGCGTTCCCGTCCATGGTGTTCACGTCATAGAGACCGGCCCATGCCGTCTCCACTTTCAGGCTGTCGAACATCGGGAGGTGGGCATAAAGCTCCGGCCAGATGAGGTCGGTGAATCTCTGCTGTCCCGCCGGGACGAAGTCGAAGCCGATCGGGTCCTCGGGCAACGACCAGGCGATGAGCCAGGAGCGGTGGCTCTCCGGGATCGCATAGACCCCAGAGGGGAGGAAGATGCTGGGCATACCCGTGGTGGGGACGGTCGTCGAGACCACATAGACGGTTCGCATCAGCGGGATGACGGGTAACTCGACACCCAACGGACGGGCGAGATCAGCAGACCAGGCGCCGGCGCAGTTGACGACCACCGAGCTCATCAGA
>JARDZU010000095.1 GCA_029240695.1 Acidimicrobiia bacterium
TCGTTCGAATACTCCCTCTCCATGCCTCACAACGTATCGGGAGGCAGTGACAGAAACCGGTCAGAAAACGAGGATCAGAAAAGAAATCCGAGAAATCTCGGGCCGCTTCAACTCTCGCCGAAGAGCTCCTGCAGCGCCTCTTGATCCTGGTGGGCCAATGCGTACTCCGCACGCAGCGATTCGATGTCCCGATAGATCGAGGCCACAGCCTGGATCGAGCCTTCCTTTCGATAGCCGATCATCACGTCATGGTCCGCCGCCTCGCCCCGGATGATCTCCTCGTCCCATTCCTTGGCGTTGCCGACGACGTTGATTGGGATGTCGTAGTGCTGGCTCCAGAAGAACGGCGGGTCTCTGAAGGGGGTGTCATGCCCGAGGATGTTCCGGGCTGCTGCTTGCCCTTGTCGCTGAGCCAGCACCCAGTGCTCGATCCGAACCCGGCCCGCGTTCTGATCGGGATAGGAGGCGATATCGCCCGCCGCCCAGATGTTGGGATCGCTGGTCCGGAGACGATCGTCGACCACGACGCCGTCATCGACGTTGAGCCCGGCCTGCTCGGCCAAACCGGTGTTGGGAACCACGCCGACACCGATCACCACCAGGTCGGCAGGGACGGTTGCCCCGTCGTCGAGCACGATCTCCTTTTCCTTGATCTCCGTCACGGTGTGACCCAGACGAAACTCGACACCGTGCTCCTCGTGGAGGTCCTGGACGAAGCGGCCCAGCTTCTCGCCGATGATTGGCACCAGTGGCACCTCCTCTGGCGCTACCACGGTCACCGCCACTTCGCGCTGGCGCAGCGACGCAGCAACTTCCAACCCGATGAACCCGGTTCCGACTACGACAGCATTGTCGGTCCCCTCCAGAGCAGCGATGATCGAGCGGCTGTCCTCGAGTGTCCGGAGGTAGTAGACGTGGTCTTGGTCCGCTCCAGGTGTGGGGAGGGTTTTCGGCGAAGCTCCCGGTGCGAGGAGCAAGGCCCCGTACGCGATGCTCCGCCCGTCTTCCAGCGCCACCGTTCGCTCACCAGTATCGATCGCCGTGACCTCGACGCCGGTGATGAGCGTGATGTCGTGCTTCTCGTAGAAATCCGGGCTGCGCAACGGCATCCAGTCCTCGGGCGCCGTTCCCGCCAGATAGTCCTTGGAGACATTGGGCCGATCGACAGGCGCCTCGAGTCCGATCATCGACACCGATCCCGTGTAGCCGAGCCGACGAAGCATCTCTGCGGCGGCGGCCCCGGCGGCGCCGGCTCCCACGATCACGACTGACTCGGGTGTTGCCATGGGCTGCCTAACCGGAGCGGGAGATTCGATGGGGCCGGTGACGAAAACGCGACCGTCTCGCTCGGCCGGTTGGTAGACCTTGAGTCGGTTGAGGGCTGGTGCCCCGACGGCTTCACCGGTTGTCAGGTCGAACGTTGCGTGATGCCAGGGGCAATGCACCTGGCCGTCGACGCACAGGCCATCACCGAGAGGGCCCCCGTAGTGGCTGCAATGCCCGGCGACGGCGCACAAGCCGCTCTCGGTGCGGACCACGATGACCTGCTTCCCGTCGACCTGGCCTTTGACCGGTTCGTTCAAGGCCAGGGAGCCCATCGGGATGCCGTCGTCGACCAGGTCCGGCCCCGTCACCTTCGTCTCGGCCATCGGCGTTCCTTTCGCTCCGATTTCTTTCAACCATAGTGATGGCTTTTAGAACGACTGGATCAGGGCTCGGCCCGGTAGACCAGGCCCAGTCCACGAGACGACGAGAGGTTCAGTACCTGCCCCTCCACGGATGCCCGAAACCCGTCGCCGAGTACCGAGAAGACGTGGCTGTCCTGAGCCTGGAGATCAGGCGGGCAATCACCTTCGGCGGCCAATTCCGGCATCGTCACGTCGGCACCTGTCGTTTCATAGCGTCCGTGGAGGTCACGGCAGCCGGTCGAGCCGATCATTGAGTTGTCGCTGAACAGCTCGAGGGTGGCCCGCTCGCCGCCAACGCTCGACACAGAGTCCTGGTCGACGAGGCTCTCCAGCACCCACACGGTGCCTGTCAGGTCTGCCATCGGAACTGGTGGGAGGGCCGCGAACACAAGCTCGACATCTTCACCACTCAGGGTGAGGTTTTCGTCGGTCATCGAAAACGTGTCCACCAGGAGAAGACCACGCAAATACGTCTGCTCCGATTCCATCACCGCTTCAGGGGTGCACGCCATCTCGGTCCCGAATAATTCGGAGAACGTGATTTGGTCCCCCGCGATTTCATACCTTCCCCCGTAGCCGTTGCAGGCAGCCGTGCCGCCGACGCCCTCGTCGGTCAATGAGAGTGTGATTCCGTGCCCGTCGACGATCGGGACGGGTTGACCATCCACCGTTCCCTCGGTGAGCTCCCATGCGATGCCGGTCGGATCGCCGCTCTGTTCACCAGCCTCCGCGCAGCTGGCGAGAAGGACGATCAGACAGCCCAGCACGGCGACGGGCCGGCTCCTCATCGGCGCCGGATCACGAGGTGGTCGTCGTGGCTGTCTCGTCGACGACGAAGACAAGGTCTACGGCTTCGCCGGTCAGATTCAGCTCGTCACCCTCCATGGTGAATAGCTCCACCTGGCTCATCGCCTCGAGAAATGCCCCTTCGGATTCCATCACCCCTTCGTCGACACAGGCCATCATGGTCCCGCCGACATCGGTGAAGGTCAGTTCGTTCCCGGACAGGGTGTAACCCCCGAACCACTGGTTGCAGGCCGACTTCCCCCCGGCGGTCCCCTCCGGCTGGTCGAAGATCAGTGTGATCGGGAACCCGTCGACGATTGGGATGTCGGCGCCATCGAGCGTGCCTGCCTCGAGGACCCAGGCGTTGGCTGTCGGGTCAGACGCTCCCACCTCGTCGGGGTCGGCGCAGGCCGTCAGGGCGATGACAAGGATGGCAACGAGGGCGATGGCGTTTCTCATGATCCTTCGACGCTACGTCCCTTCCCAACGGTTCCGCTCAGATCAGCACTCCGGCTGCGATCACCAACCCGGTCCAGAGGTGGAGACGGGCAGTCATCTTCAGTGCACGGATCAGCGCGGGGCCGTCACTCTTGCGATAGATGATGCGCACCGGCCCCATGGCGTAAGGAGCGATCAGGGCGGCGAAGACCGTTGGGAACGGGGTCCATCGAAGCACGGCGAAAAGGGCGATCAGGAAGAAGGCGCCGTAGACCAGGGTGACGAACAGCGTCCTCGTCTTGTCCGGTCCAATGATCACGGCAAGAGTCCGTTTCCCCGCCAACCGGTCGCTGTCGAGATCACGGAAGTTGTTGACTACGAGGATCGCCGCCGCCAGGAGACCAATCGGAATCGAGAGGAGCCACGCGGGAAGCGGCGCTGCCATGTCATAGATGTACCGGCTGCCCACCGTGGCCACCACGCCGAAGAAGAGGAAGACGAACACCTCCCCGAACCCTCGGTACCCGTACGGAAACGGCCCACCGACGTAGCCGAGCATCGCGATAACGGACACCCCGCCGATGGCCAGGATCACCGGTCCGGCGATCACTGCGAGCGCGATACCGGCGCCAGCGGCTATCACCAGCGCCGCCACCACTCCGGCCCACATCTGCCTCGCCGTGATCCGTCCTAATGCGACCATCCTCGGGGGTCCCACCCGCTCTCCGGTATCGGCCCCCCGGTGCGCATCTGAGACGTCGTTGGCGAAATTGGCCGCCACCTGGATCGCCAAGGCGGCCAACAGGGCATAGAGGAAGACGTCCCATCTGAACACGCCATCCGACTGGGCGAGGGCCGAGCCGACCACAACCGGCACCACGGCCGCGGGGAGAGTGTGGACGCGGGCTGCCGTCTTCCAGGCCTGGAATGTGGTCACGGGGTCAGAAATGCCAGGGATATTGACCGAAATCGGGCTCCCGCTTCTCCAGGAACGCGTCACGCCCCTCCCGGGCCTCGTCGGTCATGTAGCCGAGACGGGTCGCCTCTCCGGCGAAGATCTGCTGGCCGACCAACCCGTCGTCGATCAGATTGAAGGCGAATTTGAGCATGCGTTGGGCGGTAGGGCTCTTCGACATGACCTCCTTGGCCCATTCGAGAGCGACCTTCTCCAACTCGGAATGGTGCACCACGGCGTTGACCATTCCCATCTCGTACGCCTCTGCCGCCGAGTACTCGCGCCCGAGGAAAAAGACCTCTCGAGCTCGCTTCTGGCCGACCTGCCGTGCCAGATAGGCAGAGCCGTATCCGCCGTCATAGGAGGCGACATCGGCATCGGTCTGCTTGAAGATGGCGTGCTCCTCGGAGGCGAGGGTCAGGTCGCAGACGACATGGAGTGAGTGACCTCCTCCGACGGCCCATCCCGGTACAACGGCGATGACGATCTTGGGCATGAACCTGATGAGACGCTGCACTTCGAGGATATGAAGACGGCCCAGTCGCGCGGAATCCACCGTGTCGTCTCCATCCCCGTCGGCGTACTTGTAGCCGTCACGGCCCCTGATCCTCTGGTCGCCACCCGAACAAAACGCCCAACCCCCGTCCTTGGGAGATGGACCGTTCCCGGTGAGGAGGACACACCCGACGTTGGTTGACTGGCGTGCATGGTCGAGGGCGGTGAACAACTCATCGACGGTGTGGGGTCGGAATGCGTTCCGCACTTCCGGTCGATCGAAGGCGATCCGAACCACACCTTGTCCGATCGCCTTGTGATACGTGATGTCGGAGAACTCGAATCCCGGCACCTGATCCCAGGATGACTCGTCGAACAGCGCGGAGATCACCGGCGGAGGATAAGAGGCAGAATCGTCGTGTGAAGATTCGCGGCGCATGCTGGACTGGCTGAGACGACAAGACCCGGCTCGGGTGTTCATCGAGGCCCCCGACGTCACGCTGACTTTCGGCGAGATCGCCCATGCCGTCATGGACCGCCCGGTCCATGGCATCGAGGTGGTACGGCCGGGTCTCGACATCCAATCGGTGATAGACCTGCTGGCGGTGATGTCGAAGGGCTCGGCGGTCGTCACTGGCACTGTTGAGACGACCGCCATCGACCCCTCGGATGCCGCCTCGGTTCTCTTCACATCGGGGACTTCGGGGCGGCCCAAGGGTGTGCGCCTGACGATCGACAATTGGGCGGCCGCCGCTAGTGCCTCGATACAACACCTAGGTCACGGGCCTGCCGACACGTGGCTCCTCGCCCTGCCTCTCCATCATGTGGCCGGGCTCTCAATCCTTGTGAGATCGGCCTACGCGGGTGGAGCCGTCCGCATGCTCCCCGGCTTTGACCCTGTCGCATTTGCCACTCATCTCCGGCGGGGGGTCTCCGTTGTTTCGATGGTGCCGACCATGTTGAGCCGGGTTCTCGACGTCGACCCGGGGCCGTATGACGGCCTCAAAGCGGTTCTGCTCGGGGGAGGACCCATCCCCAGTCGTGTATTGGATCGTGCGGGGGCGGCGGGGCTTCCGGTGCTTCCAACCTATGGCCTCACCGAGACCGCCGGTCAGGTAGCGACCCTAAAACCGGGAGCACCTCTCGAGAACAAGGCTCACCCGCTGCCCGGAGTCGACATCCGGGTCGATCCCGACGACCGTATCGCGGTCCGCGGCCCGATGCTCAGCCCCGGCTATGTCGGGGAGCCGGATCGTGGTGCCGAGGACTGGTTGGTGACGGGGGACCTGGGGAGGATCGATGACGACGGGGCGCTTCGGGTGACAGGGCGCGCCGACACGATCATCGTCAGTGGTGGTGAGAACATCGATCCGGCCGTTGTCGAAGCGACTCTGCTCCGGGTGGAGGGTGTCCAAGAAGCGCTGGTGGCCGGCCTGACCAGCGAAGAGTGGGGGATGGAGGCGGTGTGCCTCTATGTCGGGCAGGCGAATCCAGCTCAGCTGGAGACCGCATTGAGGCAGATTCTGCCCGGCTTCATGGTCCCCAAGCGCTGGCGGCAGGTCGCAGGACTTCCCATGACACCGATGGGAAAACCCGATCGTGACGAGGCCGCTCGCCTGTTCAGGTGATCCGTCGGGCGACGAGGACGCCCTCGCGGAACGGGAATGCCGCTGCCTCGAACTCTGGGTCGCCGGCGATATGACGGTTGAACTCGTCGGTGCCGTATCCCTGGTCGATCCACCCGGTGCCGATGCCATAGACATTGTCGGCGATGACCAGTCCGCCAACGGCGAGAAGGGGCCTGGTTCTCTCGAAGTAGGCGATGTACTCCGGCTTGTGGGCGTCGATGAAAAGCAAGTCCACGCTTCCTGGCTCCAGCTCCTGGCTCAGGTCGGACAGGACAGCCAGGCCTGCGCCCCGTCTGAGGTCAACTCGGTCTGCGAGGCCGGCAAGCTCGAACTGTCGTTGGGCGAAATCGGCGTGCCGCGGCTCGTACTCGATCGTGATCAACCGGCCATCGGGGGCCAGCCCGCGGGTGATCCAGATCCCGGAGTACCCGGCCAGGGTCCCGACCTCGATTGCAAGCCTGCCCCGAGTCATCGCCGTGAGGATCATGAGCAACCGGCCGACGTCTGGCCCCACCGCGATGGCGGGCAGACCGGCGGCGATCGCCTCGTCCATGAGGCCCGCAAGGTGCTCGTCCTGGTCGCCGAAGACGTCTCGTGAGTAGTCGTTGATGAAATCCCAGGTCTCTGGGGTCATAACCGCCATGACGCGACGTTAGGTCAGATCGACGAAGGCCAGATCGTTCGGGCCCGGGTGGTATTGGTCGATCTCGGCATTGAGTCAGGCAGCGACCATGTCCTCGACGGCACGGAGATCGGTGGCGAGCAGGACGAGAGCCTCGGCGACGAGCTCGCGCACCTCGGCCTCCGGCACTCCGGTGATGCTCGAAACTGTCGAGAAGGCGGCGGGAACGCCGTCGCCGAACCCGAACCTGAGCTCGAGCACCTGCCGATGCAGATCGGACAGATGGGCCAGGCTCTGCCGAAGGCGCTCCTCCACGATTCGCTGCTCGACCTCGGTGGACGGGTCGACAGCGTCGGTGTCGGCGATGAAGTCGCCGAGGAGCGCCCCGTCTTCACCGATCGGGGATTCGAGAGCGACTGTGGTGGCAACCGACAGCGCCTTGTCGACATCACCGATCGCAATCCCGGTGATTTCGGCGATCTCCTCGTGCGTCGGCGCCCGGTCCAGCTTGGTACGCAGCTCTTCGGCGGCGCCGCGAACGACGGGCAGGATGTCGAACAGGGCCGAGGGGATGCGGATGGCGTCGCTTTGATCGGCGCGGGCACGCTGAAGCGCCTGGCGAATCCACCAGGTCGCGTAGGTGGAGAACTTGAACCCCTTGCGCCAGTCGAACTTCTCCACGGCCCGAATCAGGCCGAGGTTCCCCTCCTGGATCAGGTCGAGCATGTCCAACTTGGCACCGGAGTAGAGACGGGCGTTGGACACGACGAGTCGGAGGTTGGCCTGGATGAAGTCCTGACGAGCCCGCTGTCCTTCGCGGGACACACGCTCGAGGCGCGACCGCTCGACCCGGTCGGCAACGCCTTCATCGAGAGCGAGGCGCGCCTCAGCGCCGGCTTCCATGGCCTGGGCGAGCCGAACCTCGTCTTCAGCGGTGAGCAGGGGTCGCCCACCGATCCCCGCCAGATACTGGCTCAGGGAGTCACTTGTGAGACGTCCGGTCTCATCGACCAGGGTCGCGTCTTCTCTTTTCACACGATCTCTCCGATTCTGCACAATCACTCGAACATCAGTTCGCAGCAAGACATTCCGGGCGCTTTTCTCCGGGGGTCAGTCGGCTTCGGGAGGCCGACGGCCCTTCTTGATCGCCGACCTCGACTTTTTCTCGGCGAGCCGGCGTTCCTTCGATTGTGGTGATGGCTTGGTCTTCTTTCTCGGCTTCGGCTGGATCAACGCCCGTTCGATCCGCTCGGTGAGACGCTCGCGGGCGATCTCGCGGTTCCGCCATTGTGACCGGGTATCCGCCGCCGTCACCTCCACGTGAGATCCCAACCGGCGCCCCAGTCGCTCCTTGATCTCGTCCGGTAGCGACGAGGCAGCGATTTCCACCCGAAGGGTGACCGCTGTCTCGTTCTTGTTGGCGTGCTGCCCGCCAGGGCCTCCCGAGGTGTCGAATCGCTCCTCGATCTCCGACTCGGGTATCAGCCAGGATCCGACGGTGATCCCACGAGTGGTCACCCCTCTTCGTAGTACTCGGTGCCGAGATGGGTGATCAACTCCTCGCCCATCATGTGCCTCAGGTTGTTCTTGAGCTTGGTGTGCTGGATGAACAGGTCGTTCTCGGCGTAGAGGCCGGGGGCAGCCTGAGGGCTCTTGAAATAGAAGGAGAGCCACTCCTGGACCCCGTTTCGGCCAGCGCGTGCGGCGAGATCCATGAACAGCGCGAGGTCGAGGACGATGGGGGCGGCCAGGATCGAGTCCTTGCACAGAAAGTCGATCTTTATCTGCATCGGGTACCCGAGCCACCCGAAGATGTCGATGTTGTCCCACCCCTCCTTGTCATCGCCCTTCGGTGGGTAATAGTTGATCCTCACCTTGTGGTACAGGTCGCCATATAGCTCCGGGTAGACCTCAGGTTGGAGGATCTGCTCCAGAACTCCGAGCTTGGAGACTTCCTTGGACCGGAAGCTGTCCGGGTCGTCGAGTACCTCGCCGTCTCGGTTGCCGAGAATATTGGTGGAGAACCATCCCTTGACCCCAAGCATCCGGACTTTGAGCCCTGGCGCCACCATCGTCTTCATCAGCGTCTGGCCGGTCTTGAAGTCCTTGCCCGAGATTGGGACCCCTTCCAGATCGGCGAGCTCGACCATGGCCGGGATGTCCACCGTGAGGTTTGGTGCCCCGTTGGCGAACGGGACCTTCATCTTGAGGGCGGCATAGGCGTAGATCTGGGACGGGCTGATGGCAGGGTCGTTGTCCTTGAGGCCTTGCTCGAATGTCTGCAGGTCCGAGTGGACCTCGGAAGGCTCCTCGTAGGCCTCGGTCGACCCGCACCAGACCATCACCAGGCGGTCCACGGCCTTATCGCCCCGGAAGCGGTCGATGTCCTCCATCAGGCCTTCGGCGAGATCCATGTGGGTGGCCGCATCGTTCACCTGGTCGACGCCATCGAGGTTCTTCACCCACCGGTTGGAGAAGACCGCCGGGTATGGCTTGACAGATCGCAGCTCGTCGCCAATCCCCTCGATGTCCCTGGGGTCCAGGACGCCCGCTTTCATCGCAGAGGTGTACGCATCATCGGAAAAGGGATCCCATCCGCCGAACTCGAGATCGTCGAGCCCGGCGAGAGGCACGAAATCTTTGATCAGCGGGTTCCGTCCGTCCGTCCTCTTGCCAAGTCGTATGTGCGACATCTGGGTGAGTGAGCCAAACGGGTGGGCATAACCCTTCCGGGCGGCGAGAACGCCCGCAATGAACGTGGTGGCGACTGCGCCCATCCCGGGGGTGAGGATCCCGAGCTTCCCCGTTGCTGGGGCGGGCTGCTGACTTGGGGACATGAAACCTCCTGCCCGAAACGATAGGGGAGAGGGGTGTCGGAACCGAACCCCGGCCGCATAAGGTTCCCGCATGGATCGCGCCCCCAACTCGATCGGCCCGACCATCGATGTGGCGCTACTGGCCGACGCGGTGCAGGCGGTGCGAGGCAAGCTGTTCGTGCTCGGTGGCGGCTGGGACACGCTGTGGGTCAGGTCGTTCCCGGCCCGCCATCCGAGCATGGCCATCGGTCTCCGGCTCAGGGTCCCGACGTCATGGAGAGAGGACGTGCTCGACCTGTCGGTCGAGTTGCAGGACGCTGACGGAGCGCCGCTGCTCTCCAAGCCACTCTCTCATCAGGTCAAACTGCCAGTGCAGCGTCAGCTGCCGTCTCCAACCGACTTCGGCGTCGTCCGTTCGTTCACTTTCAACAACCTGCTCTTCGGGCGCGAGGGGTCCTACTCGTTCGTGATATCCGTCGACGGGGACCCGCTGTCACGTCTCCGATTCAGCGTTCGGGCTAGACCCACCGAGCAAGGCTCTAGTTGACCCGGTAAGGGCCTGCCTTGCCGCATGTGCGCGCTGCGCGCGCACTTATCACTCTCCGCGCGGAGTTGTTGTAGCAATCGGGACCCTCATAGGGTTCCACGGCTGCGAGGGACCCCAGGAAAGTCCCTCGTTTTGCTTTCCCCAACTTGCTAGGAGTTTCAATGACGTCCCGAGGAAAGGTCACGTCTTTTCTGACCCTGACGCTGTCGGCCCTGTTCGTCGTCGGCACGATGGTCTCAGCTACCCCGGCCCAGGCCGCGACTAACCCTCCCTTTGCCATCGACTTCCCTCAGGACGCCCCATCGACAGTCTTCTCCTCGACATTCGGTGCCGCCAGGTCAGGTGGTCGCCGTCATCAGGGAAACGATCTGATGGCCCCCAAGCTGACACACGTCTACGCGGCGGCGGCAGGGATCGTCACCGCGATCGACACCCATGGCAGCGCCGGCAGGTACATCGAAATCCAGCACGAGGCGGGATGGTCGACCCGCTACCTACATCTGAACAACGATGACCCCGGCACGGACAATGGGCAGGCCGACTGGTCGATGACCCTGGTCCCGGGCCTGGACGTGGGACGTCATGTCGAGGCAGGCCAGCACATCGGTTACGTCGGCGACTCCGGGAACGCCGAGTGGACAGGATCTCACACTCATTTCGAGCTCGCCCACGAAGGAGGGGAAGTCGATCCCTACCCGATCCTCAAGGATGCCTACGAGCGGGCCATGGAATTGCGTGCAGCCATGGCCCACTGGGGGATGCGTTACGGAGACGCCAAGCTGTCCTGACCTCTCTATGACGGGAGGAAACGCGCATCGTCCAGGGCCGCTACCTCGCCGACCAGGTCGGTGTGCTCGGGGGAAACCGTTCGTACTTCCCTCACCCGCACGGGCGGTGGCTCGCCTTCGTGGATCCAGATCACCCGGGTGACACCTGAGGCGGCTGCGGCCGAAGCCCAGCCCTCCAGCACCTGCCGTTCGTTCGCCGCGAAAGCGCGCTCTCGCCCATCGCGCGCAGCCTCAGTGACCAGGACGGCAGTGAAACAATTGGTGCATGAGCCCTGAATATGGCTGTCGTCGGATACGTCCCCCAGCGCGACCTTGACCCCGATTTCTCTCAACTCGGCACCGACAATCGGGTCAGAG
>JARDZU010000096.1 GCA_029240695.1 Acidimicrobiia bacterium
ACCACCCGCCACATCATCCGCTTCGCGTAGAAGTGGCGGGACAGGATCTGATGAAGGCCCCAGGCCGGGATGGAGAAGGCATAGAGCACGAGCAGGTTTGCGACCAACTCGCCGTCGGTCGCACTGAACTCGCCGTGCTGGTAGATGAGCCGCACGAGAGGGCGGGCCAGGACCACCAACGCTGCCGTGGCGGCCGCCGCAACGAACACGGTGTTGCGGGCCGCCCTGCCGGTGGTCCGGGCCAGCTCCTCCTGGTTGCCTCCAGCGGCCAATCGGGCGAGGAAGGGAAAAGCGGCCACGCCCGCCGCCTGTGCGATCACCCCGACCGGCACCATGTTGAGCTGGCGAGCGAAGCTGAGCGCGGCGGTGGCTCCGTCATCGATCTGCCCGAACAACCTGACGAACTGCTCGTCGAGCACCGCGATGGACTGGCCCAGCATCAGTGGTAGCGCCAGGATCAGGTACTCCTTCACAGATGAAGTACCGCGCGGCACACGAGTCAGCCAGGTTCCGGTGGCGCGGGCCCCGATCCATTGCAGCCCGAAGTTGCCCACCGCAGAGCCGATGACGGCACCCCACAGGAACGCCTCTGGGCCCGGCTCGCCCATCGCCGCCCCGATCAGCCCGCCGGCGATGATCCCGACGTTGTAGACGATCGGGGCCAATGCGGGCATCAGGAATCTACGATGGGTGTATTGGACCGCCATGAGCAGGGCGCCCATCACCAGGAACACCTGGGCGGGGAGCACCAACCTGGTCAGGGATGCCAATCGCTCCGGGTCGGGCACGTCGCGGAATATGAGCGAAACCATTGGCTCTGCCGCCAGCCACATCACGGTCGTAAGACCGAGGATGGCCCAGGCCACGAATCGGAAGACGGAGGTAAATGCCCGGCTCGCCCCGTCTGGATCCTCCTGTTCCAGATGCCGGCTCAGGATCGGTATCAGGGTGATGGTGAGGTAGGCCCCTGCCAGGAGGTAGTTGAGGAAATCGGGGATGAGAAACGCTTGGCGGTAGAGATCACCCTCGGTGTTCACTCCAATCAAAGTGGCCAGGAGGGCCTCACGGCCCAGGCCAAGCAGACGGGAGATGAGGATGCTCGCCGCGATCACCGCGGCGGCCGCTCCCATCTTGAGCGGCCGGCTCATCCCGCCGCCGCCCGGAGTTCCTCCATGACCTCGTCGGGAATGACCAGGTCTCCGTACCCGATGCCGAGCTCGAGATTCGGCTTGTACGAACCGTGGTAGTCGCTCCCTCCTGACACGACCAGTCCGAAGCGACGGGCGAGATCCGCATAGCCCTCGCGCTCGTGCCTTTGGTAGGCCGAGTACGTCGCCTCCAAGCCGACCAGCCCTGCAGAGCGGAGCCGGACGAGAAGGTCGGCCATCTCATGGGAACGGTTGATGCCGAGCGTGTGGGGGTGGGCCAGCACCGGCACTCCGCCGGAATCACGGGCGAGACCGATGGCCTCTTCGGGCGTAAGCCGTGGCCGGTGAGCGTAGGCGGGCTTCCCAGCCCCCAACCACATGTCGAATGCCTCGGCGATCGACCCTACGTAACCCTTTTGCATCATGACCGCTGCGATGTGGGGTCGTCCCACCGTGCCGCCGCCCGACTCCGCTATCACTTCCTCGAGAGACATCGGCATGTCGTGGTCGGCGAGCAGCCCGACGATGGCGGCGTTGCGTCCCTCGCGTCCCAATTGCAGCCCGGTTAGCCGGTCCTGGAGTGGACCCGGTCCCGGCTCCAGCCAAAGGACAACCAGATGCATGCCACCGAGGAAATCGAGCGAGATCTCCGTCCCGGGGATGAGGTCGATCCCCGCCCTGTCCGCAGAAGCACGTGCTTCCTCGATCCCTTGGAGTGTGTCGTGGTCGGTGAGGGCGAGTGCGCTCAGACCCAGGTCAACGGCCATCTCGACGAGGGCGGAAGGCGTCTCCGATCCGTCGGAGGCCGTGGAATGCGTGTGGAGATCGACGGCCATCTGATTCTCAGAGAAGGATGATGGCCCGCCGGGCCGTCAAGAGTCGGTTACATCGACCGTGGCGCGTTCGATGTACACAGTCTCGAGTGGGAGGCTCTGCTCTGTCGATCCGGGGCGGACCGCCGTCTCGACCCCGGCAATCGCCTCGAGAGTGACCTCTCCCGAGACGACCTCCCCGAGGAGGTTGAACTGCGGATTGAGGGCCGAGGCGGCTTCCCCGGTCAGAACGAAGAACTGACTTCCTGTGGTTCCCCTGCCCACGTTGTCCATCATCACCATGCCGGGAGCTAGCGCGAAGTCGTCCGCAGGGAACTCGTCGGCAATCCGGTAGCCGGGACCTCCGCTTCCATTGGCCTCGGGATCACCTGAGAAGACCCTGAAATCTTGGACGATTCGATGAAACACCTGGCCATCGAAGAAACCCTCACGAACCAGGAATACAAATGAGTTGGTCGTGACCGGATAACCGGCCGGGTCGAGCTCGATGACGATGTCCCCACACGAGGTTTCCAGGGTCACGATCACCGTGGACTCGGCAGTCACGTCGGTCTGTGGCTCGGGTGCGCCAAAGGAGAGGACTGGCTCAGGCTCGGGCTGTTCGGCGCCACAGGCGGTGGGCTGCTCTCGAAAGTCCGCATACCCCTGAGGCAGCTCGCCTTCGTCACTGCCGAAATAGGCGCCGGCGACGACGATCCCGACCACCACCACACCAAACACCAACGCAGTCCCGAGGCGGCGCCCCAGCTCCTTGCGGGCCTCCTGCTTCTTCTCGGCCTCTAGCTTGGCGGCGCGTTGCTCCTTCTGACGCCTGCGTCTGTCGGTCATGGCGGAGCGACTCTAGGCACGGACCCGGCGCAATCCGGAGGCCGGTGTTCGTGTTTGCCAGGGAAACGTTCCAAACTGTTGGCCATGTCCCTCGTGGTCCAGAAGTTCGGTGGAACCTCGCTGGCGGACGCGGCTCGGATCAAGGCCGTGGCTGACCGTGTCGAGTCGACACGGCGGGAAGGCCACGACGTTGTGGTGGTGGTCTCCGCCATGGGCGCGACCACGGATCAACTGGTGGCTCTGGCTGCCGAGGTGAGCGACGACCCCTCGCCCAGAGAGATGGACATGCTGCTCAGCGCAGGGGAGCGGATCTCGATGGCTCTGCTCTCGATCACCCTCAACTCACGAGGCATCCCCGCCGTCAGCTTCACCGGGTCCCAGGCGGGCATTCTGACGGATTCCTCCCACGGCTCAGCCAAGATCCTCGACATTCAGGGGACCAGGGTCCGGGACAGCCTGGCCCAGGGACGCGTTGTGATCGTTGCCGGGTTCCAGGGTGTGGATCCCGAGTCGAAGGAGATCACCACCCTGGGACGGGGCGGTTCCGATGCCACCGCCGTCGCCCTTGCCGCGGCGCTCGGCGCGGACAGTGTCGAGATCTATACCGATGTCGATGGGGTCTTCACCGCCGACCCCCGAATGGTGTCTGATGCGATGAAGCTGGAGGAGATCCCATTCGACGAAATGCTCGAGCTCTCCGCCGGGGGAGCAGGCGTCCTGATGTCGCGGGCGGTCGAGTTCGGACGCCGTTATGAGGTACCGATCCACGTCAGGTCATCGTTCCACGATGGTGAAGGGACCTGGGTGCGCGAGTCACCGATGGAGCAAGCGATCGTCAGTGGCATCGCACACGACCGGTCCGAGGCGAAGGTCACAGTAAACCGCGTTCCCGACCGACCAGGGGTTGCTGCGGCGCTGTTCGGATCCTTGGCGGCTGCAGGGGTGAACATCGACATGATCGTGCAGAACGTGTCACACGACGGCAGCACCGATATCAGCTTCACTGTTCCCAGGGCAAACCTGGTCGACGCCGAACGGATCGCCAAGCAGGTAGCTGCTGAGATAGATGCCGAATCCGTCGACGTCGATGCCGAAATCGCCAAGGTGTCTCTGGTCGGCGCCGGGATGAAATCACATCCTGGTGTCGCCGCCAAGGTGTTCGAGACCCTGGCTTCGGCTGGGATCAACATCGAGATGATCTCCACTTCCACCATCCGCATCTCCTGCGTGGTCAGGGCGGATGATGTCGAGGCGGCGGTACAGGCGCTTCATGCGGCCTTCGACCCTCCGGCCATATACGAGGAGGTGGGGGCGTGAGCGACAGGGTCGTCGCGGTGGTCGGGGCTACGGGCGCCGTTGGCCGCACCATGAGGGCGATTCTCGAGGCGAGGGACTTCGCTCTGGGGTCGTTGCGTCTTCTGGCGTCGGAGCGGTCTGCCGGCTCGGTCATCGAGACTAGATGGGGCGAGGTCGAGGTCGAGGATCTCACCTTGGCCGACCCGTCCGGAGTCGACATTGCCCTGTTCTCGGCCGGTGGTGATCGCTCCCGTGCCCACGCACCACGATTCGCAGATGCGGGTGCGGTGGTGATCGACAACTCGTCGGCTTTCCGGATGGACCCGAGCGTCCCCCTCATCGTTGCGGGAGTCAACGACGCCGCGGTTGGGGCTCACCGCGGGATCATCGCCAACCCGAACTGCACCACGATGACCCTGATGATGGCGGCGGGCCCACTCCACAGGGCGGGCGGTCTTCGCAGCATGGTTGCCACCTCCTACCAGTCGGTGTCCGGCTCCGGCCAGCAGGGGGTTGTGGAGCTGGTGGAGCAGACCGATCTTCTTCGTCCTGACCTCGACGCCCTGATGACTGGGGGGTGGACGGATCCCCAACCGTCGCTCTACAGCAGACCGATTGGATTCAATGTCCTTCCGCTGGCCGGGTCAGTCACCGACCAGGGGTACACCGATGAGGAGTGGAAGCTGGTGAACGAGTCGAGGAAGATCCTCGACCTCCCCGGCCTCCACGTGGAGCCGACCTGTGTCCGCGTGCCCGTGCTCGTGGGCCATGGTGTTGTTGCCTCACTCCGCTTCGAGCGGCCGATCGAGCCAGACGAGGCGACCGAGATCTTGGATACAGCGCCGGGCGTCCAGGTTTGGACCGACGACGTGCCAACCCCGCTCGACTCGGCCGGGATCGACGACGTGTTGGTGGGTCGGATCCGCCCCACCGTGGGTCACCCGGGTGGCATCAACCTTTGGGTGGTCGGTGACAATCTGCGCAAGGGCGCGGCCCTCAACGCGGTCCAGATCGCCGAGTTGCTCTAGTTCTGGGGCGGTTCAGCGGTCTGGCCGTCGTTCCTTAGCAATGCCGACATGCGACGCCGCAAGAGGGGCGGGGCATTGCGTAGCCCGAGGTCGAGGGCGAAGCGGGCGTCATCGGTGACGTCGAGGATGATCTCCTCACCCTCCGCTCGCACATGAAACCCATCGGGCATCGCAGAGACACGGATCTCATCTCGTGCCCAGTCTCCGACCTCGATCTCCCCAGCCATCATGGATAGCCGATCGTCGGTTAGATCGATCAGCACGCTGATCGGGGCTTCGTCGGTTCCATCCAGTCGGAGCCGCGCATCGTAAGCAGTCATCATCCTCCCCTGACCTGTCTGCACCAGCAGGATAAGAGTATCCGGGGTTTTCCCGGAGGGAAGCGGTTCTTGCTCGAAGGGAATGAGGTTGGGCCCGCTCCTTGCCTACCATTCGGCCATCAATCGGGACGTGGCGCAGCTTGGTAGCGCGCAGCGTTCGGGACGCTGAGGTCGTGGGTTCGAATCCCGCCGTCCCGACTCAGAGCCCCAGGTCAGGCCGCTCTCCGGAGCGGCCTGCCTGTTTGGGACCGGTTTCCATCGCGCGTCCATCGCGCGTCAGACAACGCCCTTGACCTCGATCGCGGTTCCGGCGGGGTAGGAATCGCCGATCACCAGTTCTGGGCAACAGTGCACCCACGAGGCGGACCACGCCAGTAGGACGTCCACTGAGAGGCACGGAGTTTCCGCTCATATCAACATTCTTGTGCGGATAACGCCCCTTCCCGGAACCGAGCAGATCGGCACGTCCGGCTCGGTTGCGTGTTGACTTGACTGTCGATGCTGGCCGTGCAGCCCGGGACCTTCATCCGGAGGAGGAATGTCTCGTGTTCAACTCAGACAGGATGGTGGGCTCCAGAAGTGTTGGAGGCGGGGTTTGGCCATCAACTGACCGACTCGCGCGAATACAGGTTGGGGGGCGAGTCGGCTGTCGAGCTTCCCAACCGAACCGGGGAGCGACTCGTTGGTGAGGTCGCGAAAAGTTGCCATAACGGAGGGGAACTGCGTTGGTGTAGCTTTGGGGGCAACGAAGGCTCGCACTGAGCCGACGTCGGCGGCAGTGCGTCTCCGGGGGGGCATGATCATCACGGAGGAACCCGATGAGACGTTTTCTTATCCCGGTCACGGTTGTGCTGACCGTCATGGCGTTCATGACGCCCGCTTTCGCTCAGCCGGCCAACGATGACCTGGCCGCGGCGACTGGGGTCACTTCTTTGCCTTTCAGCGAGGCGGTGGACACCACGGATGCCACCGTCGAGCCGGGCGAACCGGTTGAAGGTGATGAGGTCTGCCCACCGCGAGGTTCCACGGTCTGGTACGCCTTGACTCTCGACACCACCCAACCGGTGTCCGTGAACACCGCCGGCTCGGATTATGACACCACTTTGGCTGTCTATACCGGTTCCGGGTTCGGCGGCCTCTCCCTCGTGGACTGTAATGACGACACCTTCTTTGGTCTCCAAGCCGCGTTGACCTTCGAGGCTGAGGCAGGGGTCACATATCTGGTCCAGGTTGGGTCTTTTGGTGGAGACTTCGGCGGCTTGCTGGAGATTTCCATTGGCGAACCAGGGAAGACGACGGGTAAGCCGATCATCTTCAAAAGCCAGTTCAGAGGGTTGATCGCGGATGCCGTCATCGAGGAATTCGATGAGACGACGGGAGCACTCAGCTTCACATCGGTCAACCTCGTCGACGGGCAGTCCCAAGAAAAGGGCAAGCCGAGCAAGTTCTCTTCGCTTTTCGTGTCGACGTTCGAGGAGACCGTCAACGAAGAGGAGGGCACGTTCAGCTTCACCGAGTGGTTCGGCTTTGCAGATCTCAGCAACGATCAGTTCGCCATCGACAAGAAGCTTCGATCGGCCTTTGTTGAGACCGATCTCGTCCTGTCTGGCCAGACCTGCACCGGGAGTTTCGAATCCGAGGACCTCGCATGCGACGATCTCGGCTCGGCGGATGTCACCGTCGACGTCGTCTGGGATGGGGTCGGGGGTATCTCCAAGTCCCAGTTCAAGGAAAAGTCGACGTTTGACGGTGTTCGCATCATGTTCCGGGGCAAGTTCTCCAGTCGTGACGCCGACGTCTCCGGCGGGTTGACGGGAGATATTGCAATCGATCTGAGCGATGCGTTCGGATCGTTGAGCAACCAGAACACGGGCGATTTCATCATGATCCGGGGAGCCGCTACCCCGTAGATCGGGACTGTAAGTAGAGGGAGAGGGCCTCGGTTTGAGAACCGAGGCCCTCTCATGCCGCTCCATGGCGTCGGGGCAGCGAGAAGAACACCTTGTGGTTCCGGTACTGACCTCAACGGCTGACATGTTCCCGTGCTGCCCACTACGCACAGGCCATCGGCACCCCACAACTTGCGCAGAACAGTGTTTCTGAGTGAATAACGCACAATTGAAGGGTGCGCGATATCGGCCCTTCTCGGATTTGCTTGTCGAGACCCGGATCGTCTCTCCGGGAGTCCAAGAAAGTGAGGGATGTGTTCCATTCCCAGGTTATTACGTATTACGATATTGCGGGATGTGGCGCTCCATCGGTCGGCTCGCAAGCACGGCGTTTCGGATGCCGCCATCGTCCACGCCTCGACCATGCTCTCACCGTCGTCGACTTGGAACCCGACGTCCATCCATCAAAGTCCTCAGGATCGGACCGGGCCATGTCGGCAATCCGCTGGAGATCATCTGGATCGAGCTCGCTGACGAGGTCAATCTCGTGATCCACGCCATGCCTCTCCGACCCAACTTCTATGACTTGCTCCCACAGACAGGGAGGACATGCCATGACTGAACCGAAGACTCATCGCACCCGCAGTGGCCGGACCCTGACCGAGGAGATCGACGCCCTTTCCACCGAGGTCGCCGAGACCGACTACGACGTCGAAGCGCTAAAGACCCGGCGTCGGGGTCGCCCCTCGATGGGGTCGGGTCCCGCTGACGTGGTGCCGGTACGTATCGACCCCGAGTTGCGGGCGGCGATCGAAGCGCGAGCCGAGGCTGATCACACCACGACGAGCGAGATCATCCGCGCGGCAATCCGCCGATTCCTCGAGGTGGCCTGACCGCAGGGCAAAACTGCTCCATCGCGCGTCCGCCGACATCCACACCAGTCCTCAGGCCTCACCGCATCGCTTTGGCCTAGGGTTTCTGTCCACAGGGTCCGCCCCGATCCACGCCGGGAGACTTCGGGACGCTGAGGTCGTGGGTTCGAATCCCGCCGTCCCGACTCAGAATCCCAGGTCAGGGCCGTTCGCGAGGACGGCCCTGATTGGCGGGACGGGTTCCATGCACCGGAAGGTGGCTGAGAGCCGAATCTCAGGAGACCTGGATCACTCCCACGACCGCCAGCATGAAAAGAGTTGCGATGCCGATGACGAGGGCCGTTCCCACGATGCCCAGGACGCGTCCGGCATTGGCCGTGCCCCGGTTGTCGGGTGACCGCCTGCCGGCATCGATGGCGGCCAACTCGTTGCTCCCGATCAACCACGCGAACGGGGCGAGGATGCCGATCAACAGAAAGCTCAAGATGCCCAGCACCAGTGCGATCGTCGCCTGGCTCTGTTCTGGGTAGGCGCTCATTCCGGAAGGGAACTCGGGTGCGGTGGTCATCACGGTGAAGTATCGCAGGTACGAAACAGCAGGTGCGACCGGGTCCCGTGGTCGCCTGCCGCGGATCCAGGCGAATAGCTTGTGCACTATGTCGCGTTCCCTGGGGTGTTGTTGATGGCGGAAGTCCATCCCGACAACGGCCCTAAGGACACACCGGCAGTTGTGGTATCTCGCCGCGGAATGCAAGACGTCGGGCCACAAATCTTTCGGGAAATCGCTGTCGGTGGAATTGCCAGCCTCATCTCAGGGACAGTGATCCTCGGGCTTGGCGGTCGGCTGGTCATGTTTCTCAGCCGCCTGCTCCACCCAGAGGCGATCGGGCGCTTCACCGAGAATGGCAACGAGGTGGGTGTGTTCACCGTCGAAGGGACTGTCGGCCTGCTGTTGTTCGGCGGCGTCGCCAGCGGGCTGATTGCGGCTCCGGTGTGGGTGGTGATGAAGCCGTGGATTCCCCGGAAATCGGCCGTCGTCGGCTTCGGGGCAGCGGCGATCGGCGGATTCCAATTGGTTTCCTCGGACAACAGAGACTTCGACATCCTCGACGGGCCGGCTCTCGACATCGTCTTGCTGTTGGCGCTTGTGTTCCTTTTCGGAGCGGTTCTGTCAGCCCTCGACCGTCTTCTCGACGGCAAGCTCCCCCGATCCGACCGCGCGGGGCCGGTGGTTGTCTATGGGTTGATCACCGCCGTGGGGTTGATCTTCGTCCCGCTCGGCCTGCTCCTGCAGTTCATGCCGGGCTTCGACGAGCGTGCCTTCCCGCCGATCTGGACCGGTGTCTTTGTTTGTGCCACGGCGCTGGTCACCATCTGGTGGTGGATCGATCGGATTCGGGGGAAGACCGAGCCGAGCCTCGTTCAACGACGACTCGGGTCCGGGTTTGCAGCAGCCTCTGCTCTCGCCGGACTGATCCATCTGACACTCGAGGTCAACAGGATCCTCTAGGGCTTTACGTACTCAAGGAGACCGTCCAGCGGTGGCGGGACGCTATCCAGGTCCAATGCCTCGACGAGCAGGCGGGCATAGGTGGACTTGCGCCCGGAGCGGGTGCCCATGAATCGCCACAGTTGCTGTTCGATCGTGCGGTTACGGTGGAATGGCTGTCGCTGCAGGATGCGGAGGGACCCTAGCTCGCCCTGGGCGTCGATGATCTCGACGACGGCTTGCGGCCCCAGGGCGCGAATCAGCTCATCCTCTAGATCTGCGACGCAGACAAAGAACCCGACGGACTCCAGATCGTCGCGAGTCGGGTGGATGCCCATGCCTGCCCGCTCCAGCCCGCGTCTGAAGTCTCCCTCTTCACCGGCGTCACAGAGCCCTGCAAGTCGGCAGTCGTGGCCATATGGGCCGAGCAAGGCGAGGAAATGTCCGATGGTCGTCGCTCCTCCCATCGGGACGATGGAGACTCCCTCCGCCGTTAGGTCCCGGCGATAGCGTCCTGCAAGAGTCGATAGAGCTGCCTGGTCGCTGGCACCTTCGACCAGCACAACCGTGCTCGGCTCGGCGCCCTCCGCCAGGGCCGCGCTGACTGCGATCAGCTCCGGGGCATCCATGCTCTCAGGTTCGCAGCCCCACGGCGATGCATCGGGGTGATTAGCCGACGATGCTTGGGGGTCGGTGTGCAGAGTCGAACCATGATCAGGGTGTTGGCCGGAATTGCCGGCATCTGGATTCTTCTGATGGCGGCGCTGTGGCTGTTCCAGCGGCAGCTGATCTATCTGCCAGAACAGAATCCGGCGTCACCACCGGCACGGGTCACGGTGAGCACTGTCGAGACGTCGGACGGGATCGTTCACGAACTGTGGCTTGTCCCGGCGAAGGGTGAAGCGGCGGCCCGGTTGGTGGTATTCAACGGCAACGCCGGCAACAAGAGCCATCGTCTCCCCCTTGCCGACAGTCTGGCCGCGGAGGGGATGGAAGTACTGCTCTTCGACTATCGGGGATACGGCGACACGATGGGACACCCGAGCGAAGAGGGTCTGCTCGAGGATGCCAAAACCGTTGCGGGGCCCGCGTTCGACACCGACTTGCCGGTCTTGTACTTCGGGGAGTCCCTCGGTGCAGGTGTGGCCACGCTCCTTGCGGCCGATGTCGCACCTGATGCTCTAGTGCTGCGTTCCCCGTTCACTTCTCTTTCCGATATGGCACGTACCCATTATCGATTCGTCCCGACAGTCCTCTTGCGAGACAGGTATGAGGTCGAGAAGACGGTGGCAGAGTTGCATCTGCCGCTCCTCGTGATTCTTGGCGCTGCTGACTCCATCGTGCCGCCCCGGCTCAGCCTGAGGGTCTTCGAGGCTGCGAACGAACCCAAGCGATTGGTGGA
>JARDZU010000260.1 GCA_029240695.1 Acidimicrobiia bacterium
CCGTGATCGAGGAGGGTTTCCTCTCCGGTGTCACGCTGGACCACAACGGATCCAAGGAAGTCGTCACACCGATGATCAGCGTGATCGCCGATGGCTCCATGAATCGATTTGGGCGGGAGCTCGGGAACGAGCGGCGCAGGGATTACCCGATGGGCATGGCGGCCCGCGGCTACTACGCCTCGCCTCGCTCGAAAGACCCCTTCCTGGAGAGCCAGCTCGATCTGAGGGACTCGTCGGGCGCCACGATGCCGGGCTACGGGTGGGTGTTCCCCCTCGGCGACGGAACGGTCAACGTGGGCGTCGGACTTCTCTCCACTTTTACTCGATGGAAGCACGTCAACACCACACACATGATGGCCGACTACGTGGCCACGGCCCCCGACTACTGGGAGCTGTCGGAGGACTCGAAACTGACCAACCCGGTCGGTGGCAAGCTCACAATGTCGTTCTCCAAGGGACCGCTGGTGGGGGCCAATTGGATCACGATCGGCGATGCCGCCGGGGCGATCAACCCCTGGAACGGTGAGGGCATCTCCTACGCCTACGAGACCGGTCGCATCGCCGCCGAGCACGTCGGCCGGGCATTGGGGACTGCAGATTTCGGGCTGTTACGCCGATATCCACAACAACTCGAGGATGAGTACGGGCTCTACTACAAGATGGCCCGCATCTTCGTGAAGCTGATCGGTCATCCGCCGGTGATGCGGACTCTGGCCCACACCGGGCTGAACAGCCGATCCTTGATGGAGTGGACTTTGAAGGTCATGGCGAACTTGCTCGACGAAGACGACAAGCACATGGGGGAGAGGACTTACGATGCCCTGGCTGCGGTCGTCCGGACCCTGCCGACATCGTGAAGCCAGAGCTCCTCGTCTTCGACGTCAACGAGACATTGCTCGACATGTCGCCCCTGCGGATCGATTTCGAGGACGTCTTCGGCGACCCCGACGCGATGGGCGAGTGGTTCGCACGTCTCCTCCACGGGTCCTTGGTGTCGAACGAGCTCGACGAATACCGGGCGTTCGGGGTGATCGGCGTCGAGGCACTCTTGCTGGTGGCTGAGCGTCGCGGGGTGGACCTCGATGAGGCGACTGCCACCGAAGTCGTCACCCGACTCGCCATCCTTCCCGCTCATCTCGATGTGATCCCAGCACTCGAGCAGCTTCTCGATGCCGGCTTCCGCACCGCCGCCCTGACCAACGGCAGCACCAAGGCGGCCAATGTTCAGATCGAGAACGCGGGCCTCCACACCTTCATCCAAAGAGTGATCTCGGTCGAGGAAGTGGGCCGGTTCAAGCCGGACCCGACGACCTACCGCCACGCCGCCCAGGTCATGGACGTGCATGTCTCCAAGTCGATGCTCATCTCGGCCCACGACTGGGATGTGGCGGGGGCAGTGGGTGCCGGCGCCTCGGCCGCCTTCGTGCGGCGGCCCGGTTACGTGTGGAGTCTGCCCGGCCCCCTGCCCGAGACGATTGGGACCGACCTCAAGGAGATTGCGGACGAGTTGATCGGGTGATCAGACCCGGGGAGCAACCTCCTCGGCGAGCTGTGTCATCAGCTCGACTTGGGCCTCGTAGTCGAGGGTTGCGAAGTAGCTGCGGGCAACGAATTCCACCGGGACACCAGCCTTTTGTCTCAGCTCCAACAGCGTCTCCACGATCTGGTCGCCGGACCCGGCGATGGTGGCCCGGCGGAACAGTGCCTCACGATCGTTCTCGGTCATTCCAGGAGCCGCCGGTGGTGGCCCCGGTCTGTTTGCCGAGGCCTCCATGTCGGAGTACTTCCATGTCATCTGCCACAGGTGATCGGTGTACCGGGCCCATGCCTCGTCGGCGGACGCACCGGGGAGGATCACCGAGTAGTGGACGATGCGCAGCTCGGCCGGGTCCCGTCCGACTCGCTCACACTCGTCCCTGATCCACGCGAGCTGGCGGAGGAAGCCGTTGGCGGAGGCGTTGGAGTAGATCCCGTCGGCGAGACGGGCGGCGCGTCTGATCGCCGGCTCGGCGCCGCCCCCGATCAGGATCGGGATGCGATTCGACGGGGCGGGCCTGACCGCGAGCTCCCCGAACTGGTACACCTCGCCCTCATGGGTGAACGGTTGGGCGGTCCAGGCCTGTGGGAGGATCGTCAAGATCTCCTCCATTGCCCGGCCCCGCTGGTCGATTCGGGCGCCGAGACGGTTGAACTCGACCTCGCTCCAGCCCAGACCCAGGCCAAGAGTGAATCTCCCTCCACTGAGAAGACTGATAGTGGCTGCGTCTTCAGCGAGGCGAAGCGGATGGTGGAGGGGGGCGAGGATCACACCGGTGCCGATCTCGATGGTAGAGGTCGCGGCAGCGATGGCACCGCTGACAACGGCAAGGGATGGCATGTAACCGTCGTCGACGAAATGGTGCTCGGTGGTCCAGACCGAGGAGAGGCCAAGACGCTCCGCTTCGACAGCCATTGAGATGGTCTCGTGATAGGCCCGGGACCAATCGGTCTCGCCGGGTTTGAGTTGAGCGCTGAGAAGGCCGAATCCGAGGGACATGGGAAGGCAGGTTACGTGTGAGCCGGCGGTGCCCGATCCTTGGCGCCCTGCTGATGGGTCAATGTGTGGTGGTATCGGCAAAGGAGTCTCAGATTGCTGGCCTCGGTCTTGCCTCCGTTTGCCCAGTGCTCGATGTGATGGGCGTCGCACCAGCGAGGGTCGCGGTCGCACTCCGGCCATGTGCAATGTCGGTCCCGGGCGATCAGGGCCCGTCTCAGGGCGGTGGGGACGACTCTGGTGCGCCGGCCGACATCGATGATCTCGCCGTCAGGTCCCAGCACGATCCGGCTGAGCGAGCAGTCGCAGGCGAGAGCTCTGAGTTCCATGACGGTGACGAGATGCCCGTTCTCCGTCTCATGAAGAGCACCGGCGACGCCTCGGAGGGCAGGCAGATCGCACACCAGGTTGATGTGGGGCTTTTCGCCTCCCACGGTTGGGGTGTCTCCGTGATCTAGGAAGTGGCGGGCCAGGTCCTCGAGGGCGTCGTGCCGACGCTGCCGTGGAGTCCGCGTGTCGTCCGGGCTCGGGGGCGGTATGAAAGCGTCGATGGCGGCGAGGAAGGCGAGACCCGCGGTGGTGGTCATCCACCCGTCCACGCAGATCATCCCACCCAGGCTTTCCGATGCGGAGATGCCCCGCAGTTCCATTTGCTCCAATTGGTCCCGGATCGTCCCCGGCCCGTCCACCGTCTGCCGCCAGTATTCGAGGGCCCTACGGGTGTCGGTGACCCCGAGGTCTTCGACGATATCAACCAGCCGGTCCTCACCTTCGGCGAACGGCTCGGGCAGGGCAGTCGCCCGGTCGAGCAGAATCCCAGCCTGATCGGTG
>JARDZU010000097.1 GCA_029240695.1 Acidimicrobiia bacterium
GTGCACGAGCTCCCCGGAGTGCTGCGGCGAACGGTCGACGCCCGAAGCACGCTGACCGTTGCATTTGGGTCGATCCAAGGAGGCACCACCTCGAACGTGATCCCGACCCGTGTCGAGTTGCAGGGAACCGCCCGGACCTTGGATCGCAGCCTCTGGGACGTGCTCCCCGGCCTCATGGACAAGGCGATCGGCAGTCTGATGGCATGGTCCGGGGCGGGCTACACCCTCGACTATGTCCAGGCGATCCCCCCGGTCGTCAACGACCATGCCGTCGTCCAGGCGGCCACTTCCGGCATCTCCCAGCTCGTCGGTTCGGAGACGGTGGTCCCCACCGAGCCATCGATGGGTGGCGAGGACTTCGCCAACTATCTCACGGTGGCGCCCGGGGCGTTGCTCCGGCTCGGATCGTCGGGGAAGGGCCATGACCTCCACTCCCCCGGTTTCGTTTTGGACGAGGCAACCGTCGGATTCGGGATACGGGCCGGTCTGGGTGCCGTGATCGGGCTGGCCGAGGGGGTCTGACCAAGGAAGCGCCGAATGTTGGTTGGTACCATCCCGTTCGTGGCGACCGACCGAGAGGCTCGAAGAGAGGGGACTCCCTACGAGCCCCACATCGGCGAGACCCGCCAGTACTGGCGGGACATCATCCTCGGGGTAAACGACGGTCTCGTTTCGATCTTCCTCCTCGTCGTCGGTGTCGTTGGTGGTGGGCTCGACACCGACCAGGTGCTTCTCACCGCTCTCGCCGGGGCGTTGGCCGGGGCGGTATCGATGGCGGCCGGCGAGTATCTCGCCACGAAGTCACAGGATCAGGTGCTCGAGGCGGAGCTTCGGCTGGAGAAGGTCCACATCCGCGACCACCGCCAGCAGGAGCTGGACCAGCTGACCGAGATGTTCAGTGACATGGGTCTGCGTGAGGAGGACGTCGATATGGTGGTGGCCGCTTTCGACCGCTCCGACGACGCGATCCTCAACGCGATGAAGGCCCTCGAATTCGGCTTCGTCGAATCGGAGCGTCGGTCGCCCTATCGGGCCATGCTCGCCTCAGGTTGCCTGTTTCTCGTGGGATCTCTGCCCGTCGTCATTCCTTTCTTCGTCTTCGACTCGGCCAACGTGGCTCTGGCCTGGGCGACGGTTCTCGCCCTCACCGGCCTCTTCATCGTCGGGGTGATCAAGGCGAGGGTGGCGAAGCACAATTGGCTGACCTCGGGTTTTGAGAACATGGCCATCGCCGGGATCGGTGGGGTGATCGCCTGGCTGATCGGGAGTGCAGTCGGCACCGCTTTGGTCTAGATCGGCCTCCGCTAGCAAGTGCTTGCAATAGTTAGCAGCTTGCTGTATGCTCACACGTAGTGAACGAGAGCAAGCAGAACGACCTCGGCGAGTTCATCCATCAGCAGAGGGAGAGAGCCAATCTCTCACTTCGTCGTCTGGCGGAGCGGGCCGGGATCTCCAACCCCTACCTGTCACAGATAGAGCGCGGGATCCGCAAGCCTTCGGCTGAGATCCTGAGCCGTCTGTCACGCGCCCTCGAGATCTCGGCGAACACCCTCTACTCCAGAGCCGGTCTCATCGACGAGAAGCTGGAGTCGCCGACGATCAACGAGGCGATCGACGCAGACAATCTGCTGAGCGCCAATGAGAAGAAACTGCTTCTCGACATGTACCGAGCGTTGATCCATTCGAATGGGTCAGTAAGACAACACACCGAACAGGAGAGACAATGAACACAAAGAACGTGCTGTATGCCGCCGTAGGCGCACCGGTAGTCGCCGCCCGCAAGGTCGGCGCCAAAGCAGGCGAGGTCAAGTCGAAGCTGACCGAGGGCGCCACCGAGTATGGCCAGGTCGCCGAGAAGACGATCGACGGCTGGGCCGTCGAGGGTGAGAAGGTCGTGGGCCGGATCACTGACGGCAAAGTCGTCGAGGAGATCTCCTCGAAGGTCGACCTCGACCAGGCCAAGGAGCAAGTGAGCAAGCTGCGCGACCAGCTCGAGGACATGCTGGCCACCTGGAGGACCTCATTCCGCCCCGAGAAGGCGACCGAGACAGAAGCCCCGGCCAAGGCTCCTGCGAAGAAGCCTGCCGCCAAGGCTGCCACCACCCCCAAGGCTTCTGCTGCCAAGACCACCACGTCGACCGCAGCGAAGACGAGCTCTGCGAAGACCAACTCGGCTCCCGCCGACAAGGTGTCCTGAGCTCACTCCTCCTCAAGAGAAACAGGGGCCCCCGACGGGGCCCCTGTTTCGTATTAGGTAGTAAGTACTAGGTATTAGGTACGCGCTAAGCGCTCGGATCGAGCTCCTTGGCCATCTCGATCCAGACCTCGACCATGGATTCGGTGGGGAGGCGTCGCACCACCCGGCTGCTGCCGTTGAGACCGATGATCTTGGCCAGGAGAGCGGTGGGGTTGCGGCGCCTCAGATCACGCAGCGTGTCCACACCGGCCGCGGTGAGGAGCTCGGCGTACTCGGCGCCGACCCCTTCGATCCTGAGCAGATCGGCGTGATTGACCCATAGCTGGAGGTTCCTCGAATCGATGCCGGTCGCAGCCGCCAGTTCGGCCCTCCCCTTCCGATCTGCGGCAACCTCGATGAGGCCTTTGCTCGTCCGAACCCCGGCCTTTCGCAGCTTGGTCGCGTCCTTGTGGGCGATGCCAGCCACCTGATCGATCCGAGCCATGTGTCCCTTCAGCGCAACAGAAACCAGACATCGCGACTCTAGACCGATCAACTCATACAGAACCCGGGTGCTTGGGTCGTAACTCGACGATGTCGGTCTCGGTGTCCACGTCTCGGGGAGCAAGGTCGGAGAACCACACCTCGTTGACCCAATCCGGATGCGCCTGCCAAAGACGCTGCGCTCCCTCGTCTCCTTCGAGAGACATGAGACGCGGCCACAGGGCGCGGTCCACCAGCACCGGATTGCCCCAGGAATATCTGTATTTAGGGACACTCACCTGGTGGTCGGATCGTGCGTGCGAGTCGATCAAAGCCTCGACCACCTCCACCGGGACCGAAGGCTGATCACCCATGACGATCAGGGCCTTGTCGACGCGGGAAAGCCGTGTCAACGCGTCGAGGGCGACCCGGATCGATGAGGCGATGCCCTCGGACCATTCCGGGTTCTCGATGACGCCCGCATCGCCGAACTCGGTCTCTTCGAGTATCCGCTCGTAGTCGTGGCCGAGGACGACCCATACCTCGTCGACGGGGAAGGCCCTTGTCCGCGCCACCACATTGGAAAGGAGATTGGAGTCTCCCCAGGGCTCGAGCTGCTTCGATCGGCCGAGACGACGCGAAGCGCCGGCGGCTAGTACGACCGCAGCAGTTGTCATCAGAGCCGCACCGGACGACCTACGAGCTCCGGCTCGCGATCGTGCAAGTAACGAGCCGCGATCATCTCGCCCAGGATCGCGATTGCCACCTCCCCGGCAGCCCGGGAACCGATATCGAGTCCGATCGGGCCATGGATGCGGTCCACCTGCTCGGCTTGGAAGCCCGAGTCGAGCAGACGTTGACGACGGGCAGCTGTGGTCTTGGACGACCCCATCGCCCCGATGTAGCGCACATCCGTGGGGAGGAGAAGTGGCCAGAGCGGATCCTCGAACCGGCGGTCATGGGTGAGGACTACGACGAAGGTGCGGGCATCGAAGGCGGTGCTGTCGACAACGTCGTCTGGCCACCCCACTCTCAGCTCATCTGCCTCAGGGAACCGGTCCTTCGTGACGAAGGCGGGCCGTGGGTCGGCCACGACTGTGTGAAAGCCGAGCAAGCCGGCATGCTGCACCAGCTCTTGGGCAATGTGAACCGCCCCGAAGATGAAGAGTCGCGGACGCGGGGCAATCATCTCGTAGAACAACTCATCCTCCTCGTACGCCAGAGTGGTGCTCGTCTCCCGCAACATGAGGGCTAGAGCGTCCGCCCGAGCCGGGGCGACCAGTCGTTCGGGGAGTGATCCAGCAATCACTGCGCCGGAGTCGTCGAGCACGATTTTCGACCCAGCCTCGGGTCCGGCGATCACCGTAATCACCATCCCGAAGGCATCCTCGTCGATCAGGCTTCGGGTGGCTTCGAGTACCGGTGACGTCACCACGGTTCGATGTAGACCTGGATGGTCCCGCCGCAGGCGAGACCTACCGCGAAGGCGTCATCGTCGGCAATGCCGTATGTGACCAGCTCTGGCTCGCCCTTCTCGAGGACCGACATAGCCCGGACCACGACGTCGTTCTCGACACAGCCCCCGGAGACCGATCCTTCCATCTCCCCTTCGGAGGAAACCAGCATGAGCGAACCCGGGCCCCTGGGCGCCGACCCGTAGGCCTTGACCACCGTGGCCTTCGCCACCTTCTTGCCCTGATCCACCCAGTGCTGTCGCTGATCCAGCGTCTCTCGCATGCGGCGAAGAGTACCGCCCCACCGGTCTCGACTCAGGGGTGCTGAGGAAAGCGGGTGAGGGCCCCGATGCCGTGGGCGTCGAGCGGCGAGGAGACCACTATCTGATGGGTTCGCCCACCAGCCGCGACCGTTGCCTCCATGGCCGCGGCCACGATGTCGTCTACCTGGAACATGGTCGATCCGCACACTGGACAGCGGTTTCCGGACCGTGCCAGGAAACCACACGAGTTGCAGATGGAGCCCGGGCGTCCGAATTCACCAGCCACCACGAGCGTGTCGATTGCTTGGGAGTTGGAAGCCGTGAGAACCGGTGTCAGGCCGAGGACGCCCAGACCATCGCTCCGGGCCGTATCGCAAACTCGCTCGGCCAACGCCGATTCTCGTCGCCGGCTCACCTCGTCGGCATGTGACGCCAGCTCGACCCGTAGAGCCGGGAACGAGAGCGACTGCGGGCCGGCGTGGAACGTGGCCCGGTCGACCCGATCGAGGTAGGGGTGGAGATTCCTGCCGATCTCCTCGACGATCTCACCATGCCCTCCGATCGCCAGGTAGTCGAAGGGTCGTTCCTGATGCTTCTCGAGGAGGATGGCCCCGGCCTCCCGCCACATCCTGGTGGACACCTCATCGGCCCTGAGCCTCACGCCATGTTCCTCATATCCCGAGAACCCGCCGTAATTGTGCTTCCCGATGTCGGCGATGAGGGGCGGGCCCACCTCGTCTATGAGCTGGCCGGAGACGACGAAGACCCGAGCCTGGGAGCGATCGGCGACGATGACCCCGGCCCGAAGTGCTTTGGGAGCGGCCCTCAGGGGTCGCAGATAGGGGCGGGGACCGAGTGAGGAGACATTGGGCACCTTGTGACCGAGTGACTCGACCGTGAAGAAGCCGTCCAAATCAGAGGCGAAAATGGCGTAGGCCGGGGCAGCATCCACCTCTAGCTGGCCCGCATGGTCATGGATGCGCTCGGCGTCTGCGCGGACGGACTTCTGAACCGGCCGTTCCTTGGACTCTGCCGCCTCCCGCACCGGCCGCAGCAGATCGGTGAGTAGAGCCGTCATCCCGCCGGGGCTGGGTCGACCCAGGTACACCGAGATGAGCGAGCCGGAGGGGCTTCTCAACTCGGCTATCGGGTCTGCAAGCAACGGTCACCTCCCGCCTCTCGGGATCTCCCGATGCCCCGGCCGACGGCGAGCCATCGAACCTACTCCACCGCCCGGTTGATGCGTCCCGGTGACACCGCGCTCACAGCGATCGGCTCAATTCCGAGGTGAGGTCCTCGAGCAGCCAACCCAGATAGTCCATGATGTCCCGCTGCTCCTCGGGTAGTTGATCGTGGTCCTCCTCCACCTCGAGGCCGAACCGGGCGCCCAGCGCCAGCCTGCCCTCGTTGAGCACTCTGAGAAAAGCGTCGGCCTCCTCGTTGCTCATGTGCTGGCGACCCCCCTCGTCGAGGATGTGCTGGAACACCCGGCGATCGGCATTGCGAGCTGCGTGCAGCTCGCCCTCCATCAGCCGCCACCACTCTTCGTTCGACTCGGGGTCGTCCAGATAGACGGGCACACGGAGGCGTCGTGAAGCAGGCTCGTCGGCCGCCGCCGGGATACCGGCGAGGAGATCGAGGAGCCCCGTAAGGAAGACCTTCTCGTCGTCGGTGAGATCGACATCGATTCCACCCCGGGTCGACTTGAACCGGCGCTGCATCAGTGCTCCATCGTGGCCCACAGCCCATGACCATGAAGCCGGTAGCAGTCGACCTCCGCCTTCTCCCGGGGACCATCGGACACCGTGGCCCGCCCCTCATGATGCACCTGGAGCATGAGCACCGTCGCCTTGGGCTCGTCGTACCCGAAGAGCTTGCGCAGCACATAGACGACGTAGGACATTGTGTTCACCGGATCGTTCCACACGATGACCTGCCAGGGCCGGTCGATGTCCTGGTCCTCACCGGTATCAGGGTGGATGACGGGTGCTGGATGGGAGATCACCTGGGCGCGATCGTAGGCCGAATCGCCGGCCATTCACTCCTCAGCAGGACCGGCCAGTGCCTCGAGGAGTGCCTCCCGACATGCGGTCACTGCGACGGAGAAGCCGGGATCGGAGTATGGGATCTCAGCGATCGGGAACGGGGAACCGATGCCGGTGAAGCCGGGCACCGGGTCGGGGAAATCCTCGACTCCGAGATCGACCATGCATTGGCTGAACTCCTGAAGCCGCTCGAGGATGGCCTGGCGGAGGACATCGTCGTCGCCCAAGTCCAGCGCTCCTGTCTCGAGGTGCTCAGAGCAGAGCGAGACTGTCTCGGCCGTGGCCGGGTCGCCGAAGTCCAATGTGGCCATCACCCAGTCGAGGCGGGGGTGGCCGGTGGCGTCCAGTGGGATCTCTTCGATCTCGATCCCCCTATCAGCGAGACAAGTGCGAAATGCCTCCACAGCTACGTTGGACAGAACCGTGGTGGTCGTCGTCGGTGGGGTCGTCGTTGTCGTGGCCGGTGCACCGGTGGCCGACGGCGCATCGGGATCTGCAGTGCACCCGGCCAGGAGCACGACCAGCAGCAGCGTGAGGACCGACCGTCGGATCACTCGCTCCCGACGGTCTGACCTTCAGCGGCGTCCTCCGTGAGGCCGTCGGCGAGGATCATCGCGAGGTCCCGGACCCGTACGTCGTCTCGTCCCAGTTCCTTGACCCCGTCATCGAGCATCACGAAGCAGAACGGGCAGGCGACTGCGATCTCGTCGGCACCGGTGGCCAGCGCCTCCTCGGCCCGCTCGATATTGATCTTCTTGCCGGTCTGCTCCTCCATCCAGAACCGCGCCCCTCCGGCGCCGCAACACAGCGCCCTTGTGCCGTGACGGGGCATCTCAACCAGCTCCATCGATCCCGCGCCGGCCACCTCCCTCGGAGCCAGATAGATGTCATTGTGCCTGCCCAGATAACAGGGGTCGTGATAGGCGATCTTCTTGGCGGCCCCGTCGGATTGCACCGGGGCCTCGAGCCGGCCCTGGGTCAGCAGCTCAGCCAACAGCTGGCTGTGATGAACCACCTCATAGCTGCCCCCGAGCTGGGGATACTCGTTGGAGATCGCGTTGAAGCAGTGAGCGCACTGGGTGATGACCCTGGTGACGCCGACCTCCTCGAACGTTGCAATGTTCTCCAGGGCCAGCTGCTGGTAGACGAGCTCATTGCCGGCACGGCGGGCCGGGTCACCGGTGCATGCTTCCCGTGCTCCGAGGATGGCGAAGTCGATGCCGGCCCGGTGGAGAAGGCGCGCCAGCGAGACGGACACTGCTGTGTTGCGATCGTCATACGACCCCGCACACCCGACGAACCACAGGTAGTCGGCGGTGTCCTTGCCGTTCTCGCCGAAGACCGGTACTTCGAAGTCGAGCTCCTTCGTCCAGTCGGCTCGGGCTTGGCGGCTCAATCCCCAGGGGTTGGCCTGATTCTCCATGGAGACGAAGGCTCGGCCCAGCTCGCTTGGGAACTCCGATTCCATCAGCGTCAGGTACCGGCGCATGTCGAGGATCCGATCGAGGATCTCGATGTTGACCGGACAGATCTCGTCGCAGGCGCGGCACGCCACGCAGGCGAAAACCTCGTCGGGCCGAACCCGGTCGAAGAGGTGCCCTTCTCCGTCGAGCACCGCCAACGATGAGACCGGCGGGGAGACCGCGGCTACCGATGCCGCAACCTCGCCGGTCTTGATCACCATCTCCCGCGGGTCGAGAGGCTTCCCGGTGATGTTGGCCGGGCATACGGATGTGCAACGGCCGCAGATGGTGCAGGCGTCCGTGTCGAAGATCTGCTTCCAGGTGAGATCGGTCACCACGGACGCCCCGATGGTCTCGATGTCCTCGGCCTCGAGCAAGTTGGGCATCTCCCGCATCGCCCCCTTGGGTCGGGGCCGCGGGGAAAGGAACATGTTGGCCGGAGAGGTGAACATGTGACGGAGTTTGGTGACGGGAACCACGACGAGGAACCCGACGAAAGCGGCTACGTGGACGATCCAGAGCGCCTGGTGGAGGCCCGCGGCCGACCCCTCACCGAAGAGAGCCGACAACGGGTAGCCGACGAAGGACCACACCTCGAAGTCGGGCCGGCCGGCGAGGGCTATCCGGGCCGATTCGGTGAGGAGGCCGGTGAGCCCGATCGCGGCGAGCAGAAGGAGGATCATTGCGTCCTCGGGCTTCGTCTTGGTCCTGATCCGGCCCGGTCTCACCAGGTACCGGTTGAGCGCGAACAGCGCCACCCCGCCCAGAAAGATCAGGGAGGCGAGGTCGAGGACCGCCGAATAGACCTGATAGACGACGCCGTGGAGGAACTGCAGGTTCGCCGGGAGGATGTGATCGATCTCGAGGGTCACCGTGCCCAGGAACAGGACCAGAAAGCCGTAGTAGAGGGCGGCGTGGGTGATCCCGGCCCGCGGGTCGCGCATGAGCGTCTTCATCATGAGCCCGCCACCGAGACGCTTTATCCGCTCTCCCCAACGCCCGGTGCGACGCTCCGCCGTCCCCAGCGACCAGCCCTTGGCCCTGCGGGCGAAGAGATGGAGCATGAGCCAGACAAAACCGGCCACGGACACGTAGAAGACCACCTGGAGGGCGACCGGGATGTTGCCGAACACCTCGCGACCCACTTCGAAGTCCGGATGCTCGGGAATGGTCCCCAGAATCCCGAGGGCAAGAGTGCCTAGCGCGAGGAGGATCCCGAGACCCTCGAGAACCTGCGATGCGTCGGGGCGTCTCTTCTCAGGTGCGGACTGCTCTTGCCGCTCCTCGGTCAGGGCCATGGGGGCACTCTATTGCCGGCATTGGCTCTGAACTCGAACCCAGGGTTCCCACCACCGCTCAGCGAAGTCCAGCGCCCCGAGTTCAACCCAGGGTTTGTGGAACTAGCCCCCGAAGACAGATCGGACGAAGAACCAGGCGTTGGACGGCCGTTCGGCGAGCCGGCGGGTCAGATACGGATACCACTTGGAGCCGAAGGGCAGGTAGATCCGGACCGCCAGGCCGGCATCGACGAGTTCGTGCTGCAGGGTGGTTCGTATCCCGTAGAGCATCTGAAACTCGAACGGCCCGTTCCTCGAGCGGGCCAACTCACGGGTCAGGTCCACCAAAGCCAGGTCATGCGTGGCGACGGCGGGGCGGACCTCCTCGGACCCCATGAGCTCACGCAGTTGGGTGGCGAAGGCCTCATCCACGTCCCGCCCTGAGGTGAGAGCAACATCGGCGGCCTCCACATATGCCCCTTTGCAAAGCCGAATATGCCCGCCGAGGGGCATCAGCCGCTTCAGGTCGGAAGGGGTCCGGTGCAGGTAGGCCTGAAGGGCGATCCCGAGATTGCCATGTGTCGATTGCGTCTTCTCGTAGAGCCGGACGGTCGCCTCCGTGTAGCGGGAATCCTCCATGTCGATGGTGACGGTGGTGCTCGCCTCGGCCGCATGATGGGCCAGACTTTCGAGCAGGTCGATCGCCAGAGACTCGTCGAAGGCCAGGCCGAGTTGGGTCAGCTTGATCGAGATGTTGGCGTCGAGGGATTCGGAATGAATCCGAACCAGCCCTTCGACGTACTCGTCTCTTGCGCCGATCGCCGTGGCACGATCGTGGCACTCCTCCCCGAGCAGATCGAGGGACACGAGAAAACCGTGTTCGTTGAGCCTGCGGGCGGCCGCCACACCCTCATCCAGAGTGTCCCCGGCCACGAATCTCCCCGCGAGGGACTTGCCTGGCCCGGTGCCGGTGATCGTCCGCTCCACGGGCCCGGCCTCGGTGAGGGCCATGACCACCCTGGAGAAGACACTCAACCCTGCTGCCCGAGCTCTGCTGCTCGCTTCGCGGCGGCTTGGACCGCGTCCTCGACCAGAGCCCTGAATCCCCGCTCTTCGAGCACGTGCACCGCGGCAGCGGTCGTCCCTCCCGGCGAGGTCACCTGGGAGCGCAGCTCGGCCGGTGTGGTGTCGGTATCGGTGAGGAGATGACCGGCGCCGCGGATGGTCTGATGCACGAACTCCTCGGCGATGTCACGGGGCAGCCCCTCCCGGACCGCGGCCTCCGTCAGCGCCTCCGCCAGGAGGAAGACATACGCCGGCCCGGTGCCGGACACCGCCGTCACGGCATCCAGCAGCGATTCGTCCATCACCCTGACCCCGCCCACCGCACCGAGGACTTCCGTCGCCCGCTTGAGATGCGCCTCGGCGGCGTGCGAGCCACGGGCGATCCCCGTCACACCTTCCCCAACCAGAGCAGGTGTGTTCGGCATCGCCCTCACGACTGGGACTTCGCCAAGAACGTCCTCGTATGTCGTGGTCGTGACTCCAGCAGCGAGCGAGAGAACCATCTGACCGGTGACGAGGCTTTTGGAGATTTGCTCGATGACTCCGCCGACATCCCTCGGCTTCACCGCCACCACTATCACATCCCGGCCCTCGATGGCTTCCTTGGGGTCGAGCGTGACGAGCGATGAGGTGCGAGACGAGAGCTCGGTCGCCCTGTCCTCCCTACGCACGGCGAGGGAGAGCTCTCCTGGCGCCCATCCGGCACGTTCGAGGCCACGCCGCAGAGCCTCGCCCATTGCTCCGACACCGATTATTCCGACCGTGGGATGTGCGGTCATGCCAGAAATCATACGACCGGGCCGAAATCCCGGCCTCGCTGTGACCGGATCATCTCGATCACCACGTCGACCGCCTCAGGAGTGAAGCCGTCGACGAAGACTTTCAGGTCGAGCTCGTCTCGCAGGCCGGGTTCGGCCAGAACCAGGATTCCCTCGACGAGGATCACCGGCGCAGGCGCGATTATCACCACCTCGTCGGATCGAAGATGACGGGCGAAGTCGTAGGAAGGCTTCTCCACAGGTTCCCCGGATCGGAGGGAGACCAGATGCGCCACCAACAGCTCCGTCTCCAATGAGTCGGGATGGTCGTAGTTGACCTTGGACCGGTCCTCGAACGAAAGCTGCGGTGTGTGCCGGTAGTAGGCGTCGTGCTGGACGAGTGCCACCTGCCCGTTCATTTGGTCGACCAGGGAGCTGGCGATGGTTGTCTTTCCGGACCCGGAACCGCCCGCGATCCCCACTATCAGGGGGACATCAGACTCAGAACCGGTGCGGGCAGCCATGCCCGCCGACGTTACTTATCGCCGACCCGGCTCCGAAGACGGCGAATCTCGTCGTACACACCATCGGTGAGCGTGGTCGACGCAGGAGCAGAAACCCCCTTGAGCTCCACGTGGGCCCGGCTTGGCTTCGAGGCGGCGACACTCACCGGCTCGGGCACTGTGACCCCAGGCTCCTCCACTGTTGCCGGCTCGGTCACGTCTTCGACGACCTCGGACTCTTCCTCGGCGACCGGCTCATCCTCGTCTTCGCCACCGGCCCCGTTCCAGGCGCCATTGGAAGCAACACCTTCGGCCAGGCGGTCGAGCCACTCGGCCTCTTCTTCGGGTATGGCGACGGTCTCAGCCAATCCCAGCCGATTCAGGGTGTGAAACGTGCGAACTGCAGTGCCGCGGCCGTACTTGGCCTCGAGGGCGCCGAAGCTGAAGGTAGGCACCAGATTGACGAAAGTCTGCCAATCGGCGGGCTCCACGGTCATCGGATCGGCTATCTCGTTGACGAGCTTCACGCCGTTGGCCTCGAACAAGCCGGTTTCTGCGATCTCGCCCTCGAGGGTCTGAAGCGCATCGACATCGACGAGGACCTCCTCGACCGTCCAACCCTTGGCGTCGGGACCATCGGCTGCCCCCACCGAGAACGAGCCCTCGGCGACAGTGGAAAGCACGTAGAGGATGTCTGCGACACCGGCGCGGTCGGACCCGGTGTGTGCCCCGTCGTGACCGCTCAGTTCGGCCCCGGTAACCCGTCCCTCGCGGAAATGGACGCGCCCGCGACGTTGTCCCTCGATGTCGAGTGACCCGGTCTTCTTAGTGACCTGCATGATCTGGAGCAGATCGTTGATGCTCCAATCAGAGAGCTGGCCCGAGAGATGCATCGATACCCTTCCGTTCCCTTGCTCCCCCCTATCG
>JARDZU010000098.1 GCA_029240695.1 Acidimicrobiia bacterium
CGACCCTGCAGAACGCGGCGTCGATCGCGGCCCTGCTGCTGACCACCGAGGCCCTCGTGGCCGAGGAGAAGGAGCCCACCCCGGCCATGCCGGGTGGCGGCCATGGTCACGACGGCGGCGGTGGGATGGACTTCTAAGTCCCTCCGACCCGATTCGAGAAGGGGCCCCGAAAGGGGCCCCTTCGCTTTATGTCGGGTAGCAGTGTCAGAGCCGGTGCCTAACGCTTCTGCCCTCTGGTAGAGGTGATGGCTGAGATGATCGGTCCCACCTCTCTGGCGTCGCCGGCCCAAGCGTCGGCGCCGAGCCGTTGAGCACTCTGCTCGTCCCTGACCGCTGCCCCACCTGCCAGCACCGGAACCGCTCCGATGGATTGGCGGACCGCCTCGATCAAGGAAGAGGCCGCGGTCAGACTCTCGCCGTTGAGCCCCGACGCCGCGGTCAACCACCCCTCACCTACGGCATGATTTCAGGTCAGCCCCACTCCTCCGGCTAACTGTTCGAGATACCTCACCGTCTCGACCGGGCCGAGGGAGCGAACGTTGAAGATGATGTGGTCGACACCGGCCGAGATCAAGAGGTCGACGTGATCGGGCTTCGCCCCGTAGGCGATGATCTCGAACGACTCAGGATCACGTCCCGCAGAGGCCACGGCCTCCCGCACCCTTCCCACTTCACCGACGATGTCCATCCTCGTCGCCAGCGGCATCCATCCATCGCAGAACTCGACCATGTCGGCGATGGTCTTTGGCCCTGCTGCGGCACCCATGATGATTGGCGGGTGGGGGCGCTGATCCGGCTTCGGCCATGCCCACGACGGTTCGAGCCCGATCAGCTCACCACCGAACGATGCCTCGTCCTCGGTCCACAGTGCCTTCATCAGCAGCACCTTCTCCCGCAGCAGCTGGCGGCGCCGTGAATACTCGACGCCGTGTTGGGCCATCTCCTCCTTGTTCCACCCGTATCCGATTCCGAGGATCAGACGACCGCCGGACAGCGAATCGAGAGATGCCACTTCCTTGGCGGTCCAGATCGGGTCCCGCTGGGCGACGAGGGTCACACCGGTGCCGAGGCGGAGCTTGGTGGTGACCGCCGCCGCAAAGGCGAGGGCGATGAAGGCGTCGTGAGATCGCCAGTAGTGGTCGGGGAGCGGTGGCGCTCCCTCGACACCGCCCCAGGGGGTAGCCCGCGACGATGGGATGTGGGAGTGCTCGGGGATCCACAAAGAGTCGAATCCCCTCGCCTCGACCTCCCGTCCGAGGTCGTCGGGGCGAATTGCCGTATCCGTGGGAAACATGAACACTCCGAATTTCATCCTGGGGAAGCTAGGCGATGAACCTCCAGCAGAGAATCCGACGCGACATCGTGGCCACGGGCCCGATCCCCTTCGACGTGTTCATGCAGCTCGCCCTCTATGACCCCGACGGCGGATTCTTCGCTACGGGCAAGCTTCGCTCGGAGCGGGGTGGCGACTTTCTGACCTCACCCGAGGTCAGCGCATTGTTCGGTGAAACCCTCGCCCGGTTTGTGGAACAGGAACAGGAGCGGATCGGCCAACCATTCGAGGTGGTCGAAGTGGCGGCGGGATCGGGCTCGCTGGTCGGGTCACTCAAAAGGGCAATCGATGTCGAGGTGTGGGCGGTCGAGGCATCGCCCGCCGCTCGTGAGGCTTTGAGTGCCCTCATCGGTCCCGATCGGGTTACCAGCGACCTTCCCGACCGTATCCGGGGTGTGGTCATTGCCAACGAGCTCATCGACAACCTCCCAATGGCGCTCGCGCAAAGGGTCGAAGGTGGCTGGCGGGAGCGCTGGGTCGGGGTCGACGGCGAGGGGTTGGCCATGGTCGATACCGTCGCCCGGTCCGAGGTGCTCGAGTGGCTCACCGCCTATGCCGGTGAGGTGCCCGAGGGGGGATGGGTCGAAGTGCAGCTGGCCGCCGCAGCCTGGTTGCGGGACGTGATTCACAGCCTCGAAGCAGGCTCGGTCATCGTCTTCGACTACGGGGACCTCGCCGAGAACCTGATCCCCCGGCGCCAGGACGGGACACTCCGCACCTATCGGGCACACCATCTCGGTCCGCATCCGCTCGACGAGCCGGGGGAGACAGACATAACCGCCGATGTCAATTTCACCGCATTGTTGGCCGTCGCCGAGGAGGCCGGTGTGGAGGTCGAGCTCCACCGACAAGATGATTTCCTTACAGAGCTCGGGCTGGGCGATCGTCTATCGGAACTCCGTCATGCCGAATTGGAGGCCGCGAGATCAGGAGATGGGATGGAGCGGTTGCGTCTCCGCACATTGAAGTCAGAGGCCGAGACAGTGCTGCCCCCCATGGGGCTGGGCGACTTCCGGGTTCTGATCGCACGCAAGTAGGAAGCGAGTCCCTTCTCGGGCTCCCTTCCTGGTCCTCGTATGGCCCTACGCACCTCAGGTACGCGTCAAGGCGTGTTGTCCACCTCCACCAGGGTGTAGCCGAGGAGGGTGTCGCCGGTGTGGGAAACGGCGCCGACGTAGTTGCCCACGGCCAGGCCCGACCAACCGGCCTCGACGGTTCCAACAGCTCCCTGAGTCGCCGATGTCGGCGCCGAGTTGATCACAAGCGATCCCCCGCCTGCGGTCGCCGAGACCTGCCATGTGTGGAGGTCGTACGTCACCGTGACACCGGTGGTCTGCCAACCATGCACATACAACGTGTAGGTGTCGTCGGCCGGCGCCTTCAGCACTATCTCCTCGACCGTCCCGCCGGACGTGGATGCCGCTACTTCCTCGCCCGCGGAGTTGTACAGATAGAGATCGATATCGATCGCCGGGTTGGGCGGCGTGAGGTCCGCAGTGTTGAGAGCGATCTTGAGGAACGCTGCATTTGTCACCGGAATCTCATGTGCGGTGGTCCCGGTCGGATCCGCCGGGTCAAAGGTCTGATCGGGATCCATCACCACACTGCCCGGGACCAGCACGTCGGGGGACAGCCCGTGGGCGCCCGCCGTGTAGGCACCCGTGTATCCGAAGGCGACCGGGATGCTTGCGGTGCCGGCGGCGCCCGTTCCGGTCACTTCCTCGGCGAACTCGATGGCGGCGGCCTTTACCGCGATCGGACTACGGACCCGACGATCGTCGCCATCGACCCATGAAAGTGAGCCAAAGCGCCATTCACCGATCGGGGCGGCCACGTTGACGAACGCGACCTCGAATGTGGCCGACTCACCGGGATCGAGCGTGATCCGATCCGGCGCGACCGTCACCTCGTAACCAGATGGCTGGTCGACGCGTGCCTGGTATGTCTCCGTCACCCCCGAGACGTTTGTCACGGTTCGAAGAACGGTTTTTGCTCCCGGCAGCTCACTCACGGCAATCGACGGGTAATTGAGATTGGTGGCTGCAGTCGGAATACCCGCATCCGCGAGACCTCCACAGGTCGTTGCCTGGTCGACGAAGATTTCGGGTGCCGCATCGCAGAGGAAGCCGAGGTATTCGACGAGTCCTGTGTCGTAAACCAGACCGGGATTGAAGGGCGATCCCTCTGCAGAGGCTCGCCCCGAAGGATCGATGTGACCAGAGCCGAAGTCGAAGGGGTCTGCCCTGGCGGTGCCGTCCTCCTTCCGAACATCCTGTCGCGCTGTCGTCATGATGGCCGATTTGGCCATGGCCGGAGTCCAGGCCGGATGCGCCTGCTTGAGCAGTGCCAACAAACCGGCGACATGTGGGCTCGACATGGATGTTCCAGATATCGACTGGAAGAGCTCACCCGGCGCTCCAAGGGTCGGAGTAGGCGAGTTGCCGGCCAGGATCAGGACTCCGGGTGCGGTCACGTCGGGCTTGATGACGTCGTCGGAGGCACCGGCGCCCAGCGGCCCCCGAGAAGAGAAGGCGGCCATCGTGTTCCCGCGCCTTCGCTCTTCGTGTCCGTCGGTTATTTCCACGGTGGCGGCAGCACCGGCGTCGGCGATGAACTGCTTGAGGGCGCTGCCGTCGGTGAAGTTGACGTGCACGGAGGGCACCCAATGGTTGTCGGTGAGGAGGTCTTGGGTGTCGTCGGGGTTGTAGAGAACCATGCCGGATCCACCGGCCTCCAATACGGCACGGCTCTTCTCGACGCGGGCCGGGCCACCACGCAGGCAAAGGACCACCTTCCGGGTGAGATCGCCCGTGAAAGCCAGTTCCGGATCGCACAACTCGTTGCCATGGTTGGCTGCGTCCACGAAGGGGAGCTGTCCGTCGGTTCCGGGTGTGATCGAGGTACCCCTGTATCGGATCTCTTCGGACCCCCCGGTCTTCAACTCGGCTATGTAAGTCTTCTTCTGCAGACTGGCCCCGACCGTGGTCACCCAGGGTGCGGACCCGGGGCTTCCAATGGATGAGGCTCCCGGGCCGGTGTTCCCGGCAGACGTGGCAACGAACACTCCGGCGTCGGCGGCGAACAAAAACGCCAGGTCGTCGGGCCCGATAAGACCTGGTGTGCTGCTGCCGATCGAATAGTTGATCACATCGACTCCGTCGGCGACTGCCTGGTCGATGGCCCCGGCCAGGTCACCACCGAAGCAGCCCAGGTTGCCGCAGGCGCTGTAGGCCACGACATGTGCATCCGGTGCGATGCCGGTCACCTCGCCGAACTCCCGCCCGACGATGGATGCTCCGACATCGGGGTTCCCGACGGCCGTGCTCGCGGTGTGGGTGCCGTGCCCGTCGTAGTCACGGGCGGTTGCGTAGGTCTCCGATCCAATGAACCGCTCATAGAGGACCCTCATGTCACGGGCCCCGATCAGCTTGTTGTTGCAGGTGAAGGCAGCATCGTCCGGGTTGTGGGCCGTATCACCGAAGTCGCAGCCGGTACTGAGAATCTCCACGGCTGGATCCGGATTGAGGTCGATCGTGTCGAGTGTGATGGGCGCCGCCCTCAGGTCACCGCGAGCGGTGAATGAGGGATGCTCGGGCCAGATTCCGCTGTCGATGACACCCACTACGACACCCGCCCCCGTGTATCCGCTGTCCCATGCTCCCCCTCGGTCGTCGAGCCCCAGGAATTGGGGCGAGCCGGAGGTGTGGAGCTGATGCAACTCGTCGCGTTGGACACTCCGCACAGCCTTCTGGGCGGCGAGGCTCTCGGCCTCGGCCGGGGTGAGGGCGGCGCTGAAGCCGTTGGTGGCATAGGCGAAGCTGGCCACCAGGGCACTCCGGTCGATGCCGGCGCCGTCCAGCGCGGCGACCTTCTCCGCCTCGAGTTTGTCGGTGTATTCCTCCACGCTCGGACTGTCAGGGTCTGGCGGGTCCTCACCTTCGGGCGCTATCTCCTCGTTGCCCAGGACCGGTTGCGATTCCATCACCACGATGTAGGGGGCGGCGATGGTGTCGATCTGGGCGGCGGTGTTAACGGGTCCGGCTCCGGCCGGTACACCGCTGGCAAGGGCTGTCCCCAGTGCAGCTGCAGCGACGAGCAGCTTGCGTCTCACGCATTCTCCTCAAGGTTGTCCAACTCGCACCACCCTCGACGATGCGCCCTCGACGAATTGGGCTAGAAACCCCTTACCCACCGTCGGGGACCCTACACAACCGAGCAAGGCTGGGGCAAAGGCCGGTCGGAACCGTCGATACTCCCACGGCGTCCTATCTTTGATGACGAGAACCATGCGATTCAGAACTGGTCTCGCCGCGCTTGCCACAGTGCTGGCGGCCTGCGCCTCCGGCAGCGATTTGCCGACGGCAGGCGAGACCACGATTCCGGCAACGGCGGCACCGACGACAGAGAACGAGACCACCACCATGCCCACCAGCAATCAGGAGCAGCTTCCGATCGTCACTCCGGCCCGGGCCGATCTCGCCCGGCGTCTGGGCGTCGAACCCGACGACCTGAAGGTCGTAGCCGCCGAAGAGGTCACCTGGCCCGACGGCAGTTTGGGTTGTCCGGAACCGGGGATGTCATACACCCAAGCGCTGGTCGACGGGTCCAAGGTCGTGCTCGGCTACGACGACAGGGTTTACGTCTATCACGCCGGTGACGACGGAGAGCCTTTCCTCTGCCCCTCTGATGAGAAGGATGGGGGCCACGAGATGGTCCCTCCTCCCGGCTTCAACGAGTGAGCCGTGGAGGGGCGTCTCGGAGACGCCCCTCCATGTCGTTGCCAAGGCACTTGTTACCCGGTGCTGACCTCGACCAGTGTGAGATCGAACAACCCATCACCGTCGTTGTGACCGACCGCACCCAGGTAGTTGGTCCCGGAATCAAGACCCGACCACCCGACAGTGATCGTCTCCGTCGCTCCGAGCACGGCGTCTGCCGGCTCGTCGACGACGGCCAGGGAACCCGCGTCCGCAGCCAGGGGGACATCCCAGGTGTGGATCTGATATCCGACCGTCACACCTGTGGTTTGCCAACCGTGCACGTAGAGGGTGTAGGTGCCGTCCTCGGGCTGGGTCAGCTCGATCTGCTCGACCGTGCTCCCTGCCGTCGAGCTCGCAACCAATTCCCCGTCCCTGTACAGGTAGAGGTCGATGTCGATCGCATCGTCCGGCGGCGTCAGGTCTTCGGTGTTGAGCGTGAGCCTGAAGAAGGCCGTGCCGCTCAAGGTGAAGTCGTGAGCCGTCGTCCCGGTGGCGTCATTTGGATCGAAGACCTGATCCGGGTCCTGATCGACTGACCCGACGATCGGCACATCGGGCGCCAACCCGTGGGCGGTGGCGTCGTACTCGCCCTCATAACCGAAGGTGATGTCGAACGAGGCCGTGCCTTCGACCCCCGTGCCTGTCACGGCTTCGGGCGAGTCCAGCTGTGAGGCGGCCACCGCGATTGGGCTTCGGGCCGAGAAGCCCTGCCCTTCCCAGGTCAAGGACCCGAACCGCCACTCTCCGACCGGACCACTCACGTTGTCGAAAGTGACTTCGAAGGTGCGGCTTTGTCCCGCCGGAATCGTCATACGCGCCGGGCTGACCGTCACGTCATAACCGCTCGGCTCCTCGACCACGGCATCCAGCCGCAGCGTCCCTCCGGTCACGTTGGTGACGGTCCGTTCCACGGTGAGCGTCCCGGGAACACCCGACGCCCCGATCGACGGGTAGTTGAGGTTCTCCGACTCGATCGGGATCCCTGCGGCGTCGAGGGAGCCACACGTAGCTGTCGGATTGGCGAAGACCTCCGGCGCCGCGTCGCAGAGGAAACCCAGATACTCGTTGAAGCCGGCGTCGTAGACGATGCCAGGGTTGAACATCGAGTTGGCTGCGTTTGCCGGGCCACTCGGATCGACGTGACCCGCTCCCATATCGAACGGGTCGGCGGGCGTCGTTGCGTCCTCCTTGGTGACGTCCTGTCTCGCCGTGGTCATCATTGCCGACTTGGCCGCGGCCGCCGACCAGTCGGGGTGGGCTTGCTTGAGCAGGGCGAACAAGCCGGCCCCATGGGGGCTCGACATCGATGTGCCCTGTATCGCCTGGAACAGCTCCCCGCCTGCATCGAACCCCTCGGCCGGCGAGTTCCCGGCCAGGATCTGTTGCCCTGGCGCGGTCACGTCCGGCTTGATGATGTCAGGAGAGGCGGGCAACCCGGTTGGACCACGTGACGAGAAGTACGCCATGAACGATCCTTGCCTGGGTGCGGTGACCCCGGCAAGGATCTCCGCCTCTGCATCCTGATTGGGAGGGGTGGAGTCGATGTACGCCTTGATGGCGAGCCCGTCGGCGTTGCTCACGTGCACCGTGGGCACGAAGTGGTTGTCAGAGGGCAGTGTCTGGTTCGGGAAGTCGTTGTAGAGGATCATCCCCACACCGCCTGCGTCGAGCACGGCGTGACTCTTCGCCGCCCGTCCCGTTGCGCCCTTACAGAGAACGATCTGGTCTGTCGGGGCCGGTCTGAACCTGACGGCAGGATCACATGACTCGTTCCGCAGATCGGCAGCATCGACGAGTTCTGCCGTGCCGACCCCGGGCGTCACCGAGGCGCCGAAGAACTCATCGCCATTACCCAGCACAACGGTTCCCTGGAAGGCCCGGTCGTGATGGCTGGCTCCGACCGATGTGACCCAGGGCACCGAGGCCGGGCTACCGACGGTCGATGGCTCGGGACCGGCGTTCCCAGCCGAGGTCGCCACGAACACGCCGGCGTCAGCTGCGAACAAGAAGGCAATGTCGTCGGGGCCGGTCAGACCAGGTGTGTCGCTCCCGATCGAGTAGTTCATCACGTCGACGCCGTCGGCAACGGCTTGGTCGATGGCGTCTGCCAGGTCACCCCCGAAGCAGCCTTGGTCGCCACAGGCCTTGTAGGAAACGATATGGGCCCGGTGAGCGAGGCCCGAGATGATGCCGCGGTCTATGCCGAAGATCTGGGCAGGGACATCGGCGTTGCCCCCGGCGGTGCTGGCGGTGTGAGTGCCGTGGCCGTCGGGGTCCCGGGCCGAGTTGTACAGCTCTGGGCCGATGAGCGAGTTGTACAGCGTTCGCATGTCGCGGGCACCGATCAGCTTGTTGTTGCACTCGAACGCGACGTCGTCCGGATTGTGTGTGGAGTCGCCGAAATCGCATCCGGAAAGGATTACTTCGTTCTCCGGATCGGGATCGACGTCGACGTCCTCGATGGACACCGGTGGTGCCGGATACGAGCCGTCGTCCGCAAAGGAGGGATGCTCAGGCCAGATCCCGGTGTCGATGACACCGATGACCACACCCTCGCCGGTGATACCCGAGTCCCAGGCCCCACCGCCGTCGGTCAAGCCCAAGAAGTCCGGTGAGGTGTCGGTGTGAAGTTGGCGCAATTCATCGCGGACGACCGAGATCACGTTCTTCTGGGCGGCCAGCTTCTCGGCTTCATCAGGAGTCAGCGCTGCGGTGAATCCGTTCAGTGCGAACTGATAGTCGATCAGGATCGCCGACGAAGAGACACCAGCGGCTGCGACCGCCTCGAGGTGCTGGCTGTGCAGGTGGCCCTGGTAAGCCCTGACGGCGGCCGAGTTGCGGTTCAGTTTCTCGCCTTCTGGAGGCGCCGTCCCTGCCAGTCCGGGCACGCCACCCTCGTAAGCGACCACCGGCTCACCGGTCATGAGCACGATGTATGGAGCCCGGTCAGCCGAGGTCTGGTTGGTACCGGATGAGAGCGGGATCGCTCCCGCAGGCAGGACAGTTGCGAAGAGTGCGGCCAGGGCGACCACCACTCTGAGAAGTCTCTTTCTCAACTTCTCTCCTCCTTGACTTGTTGCGCCTCCCTGGCGAACTAGCCCAAAGGCAGGACCCCACGATTCGGGACCCTACACCACTATGCGTGGGCAATGTCAAATGGCGGGAATCAATACTCCTAGAGGCTCGCCGATATCGGAGGGGAGCGCGTAAAATCGTGTCCATGAACAACCTGAAGACGGTCGGCCTGCTCGCCTTCATGACGACACTGCTGTGGCTGGTCGCCTATGCCCTCTTCCCCGACGGCGGCTTCGTCATAGGGCTGCTGATCGCGGTCGGGTTCAACCTGCTCGCTTACTTCTTCTCGGACAAGCTCGCCTTGGCCGCGAGCCGGGCCCGCCCGGTGACCGAGGAGGAGCTGCCCCAGGTCTACGCAATCGTCCGGCGACTCGCCTTGCAGAAGAACATGCCCGAGCCCCGCATCTACATCATCGATTCCCCGCAGCCCAACGCCTTCGCCACGGGCCGGTCGCCGAAGAAGGCGGCCGTCGCGGTGACCACCGGAATCCTCGAGGTACTCACGGTCGACGAGTTGGAGGGCGTGTTGGCTCATGAGCTGGCCCATGTCAGCAACCGTGACATCCTGATCAGCTCGATCGCGGCCATGATCGCCGCCGCGCTCACCATGCTGGCCCGTATGGCGTTCTGGTTCGGTGGTGGGAACAACCGGGAGAGCCCTCTGGGGGCGATCGGGGCAATCCTCTCTCTGATCGTTGCGCCTATTGCCGCGATGTTGATACGCATGGCCATCTCCCGGACCCGGGAGTTCCAGGCCGACGCCACTGGTGCGGAAACAACCGGGCGCCCGATGATGCTCGCCAGCGCACTCGAGAAGATCTCGGCCGGGACCGCACGGATCCCGATGAACGTCAACCCGGCCACTGCGCAGCTCTTCATCGACAACCCGATGAAGGCGGTTCGTGGTAGCGGGATGATGAAGCTGTTGAGCACTCATCCGCCAACAGAGGAGCGGATCGAGCGCCTCGCCCAGATGGCCCAGGGCGTCCGATAGCACGGACCGCGTTCTGCAACCCAGGGTTCCCAGCACCGCTCAGCGAAGTCCAGCGCCCCCGGTTTGCGATGGGGTCGGCTCCGGCATAGAGCAGTTGGTAGACGGCCGGAGCGCCCTGTAACATTGCACATCCCGAACCGAGCGTCTTTCGGCGTGCGGTTCCGGCATGCCGGGATGCCCGAGCGGCCAAAGGGAGCAGACTGTAAATCTGCCGGCTGACGCCTACGGAGGTTCGAATCCTTCTCCCGGCACGGGCGCCCGGCGCCTGACAACCCAACGCCCCCTTAGCTCAGTTGGTAGAGCACTTCCATGGTAAGGAAGGGGTCTTCGGTTCAAATCCGGAAGGGGGCTCTGAGCGAGCGGAGGAACCGCTCGCACCGAGGCGGCGTAGCTCAGTTGGTGAGAGCGCTCGACTCATAATCGAGAGGTCGGCAGTTCGAGTCTGCCCGCCGCTACAACAAGGGCCGTGGCGTAGGCTGCGGCGGCCGAAGAACCGAGAAGAGGACAGGAGCCAGACGATGGCGAAGGCGAAGTTTGAGCGTACGAAGCCGCATGTGAATGTGGGGACGATGGGTCATATTGATCATGGGAAGACGACGTTGACGGCTGCGATCACCAAGGTTTTGTCGGAGCGGGTGGGTGGTTCGAATCAGATGACGTCGTTTGACATGATTGATAAGGCGCCTGAGGAGCGTGAGCGGGGGATCACGATTCAGATTGCTCATGTGGAGTATGAGACTGAGGCTCGTCATTATGCGCATGTGGATATGCCGGGTCATGCGGATTACATCAAGAACATGATTACGGGTGCGGCGCAGGTGGATGGGGCGATTCTGGTGGTTTCTGCGGCTGATGGTCCGATGCCTCAGACTCGGGAGCAT
>JARDZU010000099.1 GCA_029240695.1 Acidimicrobiia bacterium
ATCCAGGCCATCAACGACGTGGGCCTCGATCACTACATCATGAAGCCGTGGGACCCTCCCGAGGAGAAGCTTTATCCGATCCTCGATGACCTCCTCGAGGACTGGATGGCCTCCTACCGGCCACGGTTCGAAGGGATCAGGGTCATCGGGCAGCAATGGTCCCGCGCCGCTCACGATCTCAAAGCGTTCCTGGCTCGCAATCAAATCCCTTACCGATCGCTGGACATCGAGCAAGACCCACAAGCGTGGATCCTCACCGAGGAGGCCGGCGCAACCATGACCGATCTCCCGATCGTCCTGTTCGGTGACGGCCCGCCTCTCTTCAAACCAACGCCCTCTCAGATCGCCGACCGAGTCGGCCTGAAAACCCATGCCACCTCGGAGGTGTACGACGTGGTCATCATCGGCGGAGGGCCCGCCGGGCTTGCCGCCGCCGTCTACGCCGCATCGGAAGGCCTGAGCACTCTTCTCATCGAGGAAGAGGCGCCGGGGGGCCAGGCCGGGCAGAGCTCTCTCATCGAGAACTATCTGGGCTTCCCCAAAGGCCTCAGCGGGGGCGATCTCGCCCGCCGCGCCACTGCCCAGGCCGAGCGTCTCGGAGCTGAGATCCTCGTTCCCGGAACCGTCACACAACTCACCAGGAACGATCCGTTCATCGTCGTCCATCTGGCCGATGGGACAACGGTGACTTGCAAGGCGATGGTGGTCGCCTCTGGAGTCTCGTATCGGACACTGACCGCCGACGGTCTTGAGCCGCTCCTCGGCGCCGGCGTCTACTACGGAACCTCCAACATCGAGGCCGCCAATCACAAGGACCAGCCGATGTTTGTCGTGGGCGGCGGGAACTCGGCAGGTCAGGCGGCGCTGTTCCTGTCCAGGTTCACCGATTCGGTCACGATCATGATCAGGGACGACGACCTCACGGCCACCATGTCGAAGTACCTGATCGACAACATCGAAGCCAACCCGGCGGTGCAGGTCCGTCCCAACACCCAGGTCGTGTCCGCGACGGGAGATACTCATCTGACGGGCCTGGTCCTCCGAGACCGAAAGACGGAGAAAGAGGACGCGGTCGAGGCCGGGGCGATCTTCATCTTCATCGGGCAGACGGCCCACACGGACTGGCTGGCCGATGTCGTCCAACTCGACGAGCGAGGCTTCATCCTCACCGGGGAGGATCTCGGGCCCTTGAAGGGGTGGAACGTCGAACGCGACCCTCTCCCCCTGGAGACGAGCGTGCCGGGGATCTTTGCCGCCGGCGACGTCCGGCATGGCTCCATCAAGCGGGTTGCCGGTGCTGTTGGGGAGGGCGCCACAGCCATCCGCTTCGTCCATAGCCACCTGGCCGGGCTGTGAGCGACATCGCCGAGGTCCTGCGGGGCCTCCCCTATTTCGCCGATCTTCCACAGGGCCTTCTCGACCAGGTTTGCAGGGAGTCGGAGAGGATCGACGTGGAGGCGGAGACGACCATCATCGAGGAGGACTCCCTCTCCGAGGACATGTTCGTGATCGTGGACGGAGAGTTGCGGGTCACAAAGATGGGAACCGACCGAGAGGTGGTCCTGGCCACGCTGGGACCGGGTGAGGTGGTCGGCGAGATCGCCCTGCTCGACAACGCCCCACGGACGGCGAGTGTGACCGCCATATCGAAGTCATCACTGATCAGGATCCCCGCCAACGCATTCGAGGACTTGATCGAAGACTCCCGGGTCGTACGCCGGATGTTCCGCACGGTCACCTCACGTCTGCGTGGCATCGAGGACACACTCCGCCATGAGGAGAGGATGGCGGCGTTGGGCCGGATGGCGGCCCAGCTCATGCATGAGCTGAACAACCCGGCTGCGGCCGTGGGGCGGAGCATGGCCCGCGCCGAAGACGTCTATGTGGACCTCGGCGACGCCACGATCCTGCTCTCCGGGATCGGTGATCTCCTCAGCCGGCCCATCCCGGTTCCGGCCAAACCCGATTCGATGGATCCGTTAGCCAGATCGGCGCTGGAGGATGGGGTGGCGACGTGGCTGGAGGACCTCGGAGTCGCCGATGCCTGGGAGATCGCTCCGGCCCTGGTCGAGGACGGATGGGATCTCGAGCTGCTCGAGGAGACCACCGACGGCCTCGACCCCGAAACCGCGACCAAGTTCATGCGCTGGCTCGGCTTGAGAGTCCTAGCTTCTCAGTTGATCAACGAGGTCCGGATCGCCGCCGGCCGCATCTCCGAGTTGGTCAGGGTGGTGAAGAACTACTCGTATCTCGACCAGGGGCCGGTGCAACAGATCAATCCCACCGAGGGGATCAGAGACACCCTGATCTTGCTCAAACACAAGCTTCGGGGCATCGACACCGTGGTGGACATCGAGCCCGAGCTGCCCGCCATCGAAGCCTCCGGACGTGATCTCAATCAGGTGTGGACCAACCTCATCGACAATGCCGCCGATGCTATGAGCGGGTCGGGAACCTTGACCATCGAGGCGGGGCGCGAGGACGGAGCCGTGATAGTGCGGATCTCTGACACAGGCCCCGGCATCGACCCGGAGGTCACTCAGCGGATCTTTGACCCGTTCTTCACCACCAAGGCACCCGGGCAGGGCACGGGTCTGGGGCTCCACACCGTCCACACCATCGTCACGCGGAGCGGTGGAGACATCTCAGTCGATTCCTCGTCGTCGGGCACCACGTTCACACTCAGCTTCCCGACGGTGACCGAGTAGAGGCTTCAGGGCCGCCGGAATGGGGCCTTGGTCCGGGCTACCAGCACATCACAGGGCGCCTCGGTGACCAGGCCCTCTGCCACCGTACCCAGCAGGACCATCCTCGTCGCGCTGGCGCCCCGGCTTGCCACGATGACGAGGTCCGCCCCTCTCCTCCTCACGACCTCCTCGATGGTCTCCGTGGGCGGGCCGTCGACGACCAGTGTCCTGATATCGCCATCCCATTGGGCCGTGAAGTCCTCCATGCGCTCCTGCGCCATGCGTAATCGTGTGCCGCGTGAGGCTTCGAGCTCCTCGCTGAACAAGCCTGCGCTGGCAAGCATCGTGTCGAACCGCGACGGCATCGAGTAGAGAGCCGTGGTGTCGGCGTCCGGGAACAGGGCCAGGGCCCGATTCACCGCCACTCGAGAGTGCTCGGAAAAGTCCACCGCGGCGATCACCTTTCGATACGGCACCCGTGGCTGACGGCGCACCAAAAGAGTGTCCGTGGTGGTCTTGCGGGCCACGCGCTTGGCCACCGGGCCCACGGAGAAGGCATTGATAGACGATGACCCGACTACCACCAGGTCCGCGCTCTTGCCTCTCGCCGTCAGCTCCCATGAGGGCGAGCCCTTGACCACCTCCAGGTCGACCTCGACTCCGGTCTTCCCCCTGGCCCATTCCGCGAGCTTGGAGGCCTCTGTCGTCTGGTACTCGCGCATCAAACGGGCCAGAGAAGGCTCGATCATCGCCTCGCCAACAGGTTCAAGGACGTGGAGCAAGTGCAAGGGCACACCGGACGCCTCGGCCATCATCCCGGCCCGTTCGGCTACGCGCCGCCCCATGGCGGTCAAATCGACTCCGGCAACGACGGCCCGCAACGCTCCTCCAGGACTGGACATCGACTCTAGCGGTGGGTCCTCAGAGGCTGTCGCTCTCGTAGGCCGACTCGAATACGTCCGGCCCGCTGAGAGCTTCATCCAGCTTTCCCAGGTACGCATCACGCCCGATCACGACCGCACCGAGCGACTCGAGGTGAGGCGTCTGCCATTGGACATCGAGCAAGCTGCCGCCACCTCGATTCATCACAACCACGAGATGCACCAGAGCGACCTTCGACGCGTCCCGAACCTCGTGGAACATCGACTCGCCGGCAAAGAGCCCACCGATCGCGACGCCATAGAGTCCCCCGACCAACCTGCCCTCGTTGTCCCAGACCTCTACCGAATGGGCCCATCCCAACCGGTGCAGCGTCGTGTACGCCTCCACGAAGTCTCCGGTTATCCATGGATCCCTTCGTCTCGAGTCGGCGCAGCCGCGGATGACGCCCTCGAAATCGGCATCCACCGATACCTGGAAGCGCCTGGTCGATTGACGAAGCGACCGGCTGATGTGAAGCCCGCGCAACGGGAGGATCGCCCGCTCGACTGGCGACCACCATCCGAGATGCCCGTCGGGCAAGCCCATGGGGAAGAGACCCCTGCGATATGCCTGGAGCAGGGTGCCAGCCTCGAGGTCGGCGCCCACGGCCACGACATCACCGTCTCCCGGGCTCGGGTCCGGAAGCTCGAACCTGGACGGCATGGGCTCGATAGGCACCCCCCGATTGTGTCAGAGAGGGAGAGCGATGTCCGTAGGCTTGATCCATGCGCGCCCTGATCTGCGACAGCTACGACGGTTTGGACGCCCTCCGGGTCGGCGAGATGCCCGACCCGACACCACTTCCCGGGACTGCCCTGGTAGCCGTCAAGGCGGCCGCGGTGAACTTTCAAGACCTCCTCGTGGTGGCCGGCCAGTATCAGATCAGGCCTGAGCTTCCATTCGTGCCTGGCAACGAATTCGCCGGTGTCGTCGAGTCGGCCAACGGTCTGGGTGGCGTCGAACCAGGTGACCGGGTGGTCGGGTTCGTGGGGACGGGGGCGATGGCAGAGCGGGCCACTGCCTTTCCGGGGGCCATCATCCGGCTCCCCGACCACATCGCATTCGATGTCGGGGCGGTCATCCCGGTCGCATATGGAACCTCCTATCACGCCTTGGTCGATCGAGCCGACCTGAGGGCCGACGAGACGCTGCTGGTGCTGGGCGCGGCCGGCGGTGTCGGCTTAGCCGCTGTCCAAATCGGCAAGGCCCTCGGGGCGAAGGTGGTCGCGGCCGTATCGTCCGAGGAGAAAGCTGGGGTGGTACGAGACGCCGGCGCGGATGAGGTCATTCGCTATGACCAGATGCCTCTGCGCGACGGCATCGCCGCAGCCACGTCGGGAGCGGGAGTGGACGTCGTCTACGACCCGGTGGGCGGCTCTGCCACCGAGCTGGCTCTTCGCTCCACCAACTGGAATGGCCGACTCCTGGTAGTCGGGTTCACGTCGGGTGATATCCCGCAGATCTCGTTGAACCTGACCCTGGTCAAGGGGAACTCGGTGGTGGGTGTGTTCTGGGGACGGTTCAACATCGAAGAGCCCGCGCGGAGTGCGGAGAACAACCGGATAGTCATGGACTGGGTGGCCGACGGCACCCTCCGTCCCCTCGTGCAGAAGACGTTCCCCCTCGACGAAGCAGTGCAGGCCCTCCGCTGGGTGGCCGATCGAAAGGTCGTGGGGAGAGTCGTATTGACCCCATGACGGTGGTCGATTGACCGCCCATCCGGTGGCCGACTTCGCCATCATTGGAGGCGGAATCGCCGGCGTCTCGGCTGCCGCTCATCTCGCCCCTCATGGCTCTGTGATTCTGCTCGAATCGGAGCGAAGCCTCGCTTTCCACACCACCGGTCGGTCCGCGGCGATGTTCGTCGCCAACTACGGCGCCGACGGCTCCCGCCCTCTGTGCTTGGCGAGCCGGGCGTTCCTCGATGACCCACCGGAGGACTCGGCCGATGGCCCGTTGCTCTCGGACCGCGGGCTCCTCTGGGTGTCAGACGAGGCTCGGTTCGATCGTCTGCGGGAAATCGCCAACAACGGGGAGGCCCTCGATGCCGGGTCGGTCCTGGTCGACAGAGACGAGGTCCTCCGGCTCGTCCCGAAGATGCGGCCGGAACGGGTCGCCGGGGGCCTCTACGAACCAAATGCTCTCGACATCGACGTCGCCGCCCTCCACCAGGCGTTCGTGCGGATCGCCAGGAAGTCCGGTGCCGAGCTGCGGGTGTCATCGCCTGTCACCGGCCTCGCCAGGGCGGGTCGCGGGTGGCGGGTCTCGACCCCGGAGGGGGATGTCCATTGCACCGCCGTGATCAATGCCTCCGGCGCGTGGGGCGATCTGGTGGCAGGTCTGGCGGGAATCGAACCGGTGGGTCTCCAACCGATGCGTCGAACCGCCTTCATGGTTCCGGGAGATCGGTCCTACGAGGGATGGCCTTTTGTTGTCGACGTCGACCAGCTTTTCTATTTCCGCCCAGATGGCGCCCAGGTGCTCTGTTCGCTCGCCGAGGAGACGCCATCACCCCCACTCGATCCGAGGCCCGACATGGCTGATATCGCCCTCGCCATCGAACGGATCAATGAGGCAACCACCCTCGACATCAGGTCGGTGAACTCCCAGTGGACCGGGTTGCGCACGTTCGCCCCCGACCGGGAAATGGTCATTGGGGAAGAACCGACCGCTTCAGGCTTCTATTGGCTGGTCGGCCAGGGTGGCACCGGCATCCAGACTGCCCCTGCTTACGGCGCCCTCGCTGCCAGCCAAGTGCTGGGCTCCGGTCTGCCTCCCGACCTGTCGGGGATAGACCCAGCCGTCACTTCGCCCGCCCGCTTCCGCTAGATCAGGCCTCCATGCCCTTGCGTTCCAGCCAGGCCGCCAGCGGCGTGGAGAGTCGGGCGGTGCGGCTCCCCCAGTCGTAGACCACGGCCGTCCCGGCGAAATGGTCGTGCCAGGCACGTCGTTCCCGGCCGAACAATATCCCGAGCAGGCCAAGACCCAGGACAACGAAGGAAAGCGGGTAGGTGATTGCCCGGACCAAGGACTGACGGCTGTGAAGGGCAACCGACCCTTGTGAATCCACGACTCGGACGCCCATAAAGGTCTTGCCCAGGGTTTTGCCGAATATGGCGATCGACAGCCAAAGATAGAGGAGCGCCCAGACGACGAAGCCGACGATGTACCACAGCCCTCGCGTCGGCTCCACCTCGACCGGGCTGACGAGCTCGATCAGATAGCTGGCGCCGGCCACGATGATGGTGAACCCGGTTGTCACGATCAGTATGTCCAGCAGGAGGGCGATGGTCCGGGTCAGGGGGCCGGCGTAGCGCCCGGTCCGGACGCCAGTGTCCTCGGTGCGGTGGTCCACCCAGTCGACCAGGGCACCAGGTCCGCTGGGGAAGGTTCGGAGGTCCCGCCTGAACAGTCGGTTGATGCCTTTGAAAAGGATCTCGTCGATCCCCACTATCGGCCTGCGGAACATGTCGAGCGCCGACCCGGTGAGGTGACTCGTGCTCTCGGCGACGATCTCGGGGATCCCGGCCCGATCTATCAAGGCCTTGATGTCCACCCGCTCCATCAGGGCGTCGATGTCTGCCGCCTTGAGCAGCTCGTCGATGTCGATTCGTCCGATCAGTCGCTCGACATCGATGCGATCGAGTAGGGAATTGATATCGATCCGTTCGAGCAGGGCGTTCACATCGACATGTTCGAGGACCAAGTCCGGGTCGACTACGTCCAGTACCCGCTCACTCGCCCCGCGGGCAGCGCGCTTGAAGAAACCTCGCTTTTCCCTCTCTTCGGGCACCGCCTCCGCGCTCACTCCGGAGAAGCTAGCCGGTGACTGCCCCCGTTTCGGCCGAACCGACGAGTCGGGCGTATTTGGCAAGAGCGCCGGTCTCATACCGCGCCGGGTGTGGTGACCAGGTGGTAGCGCGGTCATCGAGCACCTGCTGGTCGACCAGGACGTCGAGTCGTCGGGCCGGGACGTCGACCCGAACCCGGTCCCCCTCAGCTACAAGCGCCATCGGGCCACCGGCCTCCGATTCTGGTGCAACGTGTCCGATGCAGAGCCCGGTTGTCCCGCCGGAGAACCTGCCGTCGGTCACCAGGAGCACTTCCTTGCCAAGGCCGGCGCCCTTGAGAGCAGCGGTGACCTGGAGCATCTCCCGCATCCCGGGCCCGCCTTTGGGACCTTCGGTCCGGATCAATACGACGTCGCCAGGCTTGATCTGATGGTCGAACAACGCCTGAATTGCACCCTGCTCCCCATCGAAGACCCGTGCCGGCCCCTCGAATATATCGAGATCGATTCCAGCCACCTTGACCACGGCACCGCCGGGGGCGAGATTCCCCCTGAGGACGGCGATTCCACCCTCTGGAGCCAGAGGCGCCGACGGAGGCGCGATCACATCCTGCTCCTGATTGAATACGATCTCCGACAGGTTCTCGGCCATGGTGCGACCGGTGACGGTCAGAGTGTCACCGTTGATCAAACCCTCGTCGAGCAGGGCGCGCAGGACGATCGGCACTCCCCCAACCCGATCCAGATCGACCATGTGGTATCTCCCGAACGGCTTGAGATCGCCGATGTGGGGGGTGCGACGGGAGATCCGGTCGAAGTCCTCCAACTCAAGGCCCACTTCAGCCTCGTGGGCGATGGCGAGGAGGTGGAGGACGGCATTGGTCGACCCACCGAGGGCCATGACGATGGTGATGGCATTCTCAAAAGCAGGTCGTGTCATGATGTCCCGGGGACGTACACCATCCTCGAGGAGCCTCATCACCGCCTCGCCCGATCGCTCGGCATAGCCATGAAGACGAGGGTCGACGGCCGGGACCGACGCCGAGCCGGGGAGCGACATCCCGATTGCCTCGCCAACCGACGCCATCGTGTTGGCGGTGAACATCCCGGCACAGGACCCCGCCCCCGGGCAGGCGGCTCGTTCGAGTTCCAGGAGCTCATCGATGGTGATGCGGCCCTCGGACTCTGCGCCGATCCCCTCGAACACGTCCACGATCGAGATGTCCCGCCCGGCGTAGTGGCCGGGAAGACTGGAGCCGCCGTAGAGGAAGACGGCGGAAAGATCGAGCCGGGCCGCCGCCATCAGCATCCCGGGTAGGGACTTGTCGCATCCCGCGATGGCAACCAATGCGTCGAATCTCTCGGCATGCATCACCAGCTCCACCGAGTCGGCGATGACCTCCCGAGAGACCAATGAAGCCCTCATGCCCTCGTGACCCATCGAGATGCCATCAGAGACGGCGATCGTCGAGAAGACCAAGCCCACTCCCCCGGCCGACGCCACACCGGTCTTGGCGTGCCTCGACAGCTCGGGGCCGGTGAGATTGCAGGGAGTCACCTCGTTCCCGGCAGAGACCACGCCGACCTGGGGCCTGCCGAAGTCCTCCTCGGTCAGACCGACGGCACGCAACATCGCCCTTGCCCCTGCCTTGGCCGCGCCCTCCGTCACTTCTTGGGATCTGATCTTCTGTGTCATTGGCCAGGCATCCTATGACGTCGAGTTTTTCCCGAGAGCGAAAGCGACCACAATCCGGGCATGGCAACCATCTACTACGACGTCCACAGTGATCCGGAGCTCATCCGAGCCAAGAAGGTGGCCGTCATCGGCTACGGGAGTCAGGGTCATGCCCACGCTCTGAACCTGAAGGAATCAGGTGTGGATGTCGTAGTGGGGCTGCGCGAGGGCTCGCCGAGTTGGGCCGAGGCCGAAGGCGAGAGTCTTCGGGTGCTGACACCCGAGGGAGCCGCCCGGTGGGCAGACACCATCATGATGCTGGTCCCGGACCAGATCATGGGGACCATCTACGCCGAGTCGGTCGAACCCAACCTCGATTCCGGTGACACGTTGCTCTTCGCCCACGGGTTCAACATCCATTTCGGGGAGATCGTCCCACCGGAAGACGTCGACGTCGCAATGATCGCTCCCAAAGGCCCTGGACACCTCGTCCGCCGCACCTACACCGAAGGCTCCGGCGTGCCCTGTCTGCTCGCCGTGCATCAGGACGCATCGGGCAATGCCCGCGCCGTCGGGCTCTCCTATGCATCGGCCATCGGCGGGGGCAGGGCCGGCATCCTCGAGACTACTTTCAAGGAAGAGACCGAGACCGATCTGTTCGGCGAGCAGGTCATCCTGTGTGGCGGGGTCTCCGAGCTGATCAAGGCATCGTTCGAGACACTGGTCGAGGCGGGCTATCAGCCCGAATCCGCCTACTTCGAGACGCTCCACGAACTGAAGCTCATCGTCGACCTCCTCTACGAAGGGGGTCTCTCCTGGATGCGTTACTCGGTGTCCGACACCGCCGAATACGGCGATTACACACGTGGCTCACGGATCATCACGGACGAGACGAGGGCGGCTATGAAGGAAGCGCTCGCAGAGATCCAGTCGGGCGCGTTCGCCAACGAATGGATGGCCCAGGCCCGGGAGGGAGCGCCGTTCCTCTACGAGCAGCGGGCGACGAATCGGGCCCACCAGATCGAGGACGTGGGCCGGGAACTTCGGAAGATGATGCCGTTCATGGAGCCGAAGACGGCCCCGTGACCTCCGGCGGCTCCGGCGGCCGTGCCGGGGTCGGTGGGGCCGGCTGCGGCACGGCCTGAGGGGCCGTGGGCGCTCCTAACTGAGGCACCGCCACGATTGTCTCCATGTCGGCTGGAACCCCGGTGACCACGGTCGCCCCGAAGGGGAGCAAGGCCAGCCGTGCCAGCTTCAGGTTGGCGATGCCGAATGGGATTCCGATGATGGTGAGGAAGAAGATGACGGCCAGCAAGACGTGGAACAGGGCCAGCCACCAACCGATCAGGATGAGCCAGACCACGTTCCCTATCGCCGACCAGACAACGGAAGCCCCCGGCTCCGTCACGACGGTCCTCCCGAACGGCCACAAGACATAGTTGCCCAACTTGAAAGACTGGATGCCGAGTGGGATGGTGACGATCAGGATCAGCCCGAGCAGACCCCCGATGTAGTAGAGGATGGCCATCCAGATGCCGCACAGGATCAACCAGAGGATGTTGCCAACGATCGTCAACATGGCCAGAACTTAACCCGTCTTCGCCAACTCGGCGCTGATCCAGTCGTCGATCTCGGCCCAGACGTCGTACAGCCAGCTCTCCTGCTCTTCGGGTGGGGGAATGTCCTCGGCCCGGAAATGCCAGATCTTCACCTCGACCTCTGTGTCCATCGGCATCGCCCTCCATATGTCACCTGCGGTGATGAACGCCTCCAGACCGGCGTGCCCGACGAAGAACACATCTGAGTCCTGCGGTGCCGCGGCCAGTGCCGTGACCACACCGCGCGAGCGAGGCGGCAGTGTTTGTTTCAGATCCTCGGCGCGTTCGGCGAGATCAGGGCGGCCGATCTCCCTCAGCTTCTGGAT
>JARDZU010000261.1 GCA_029240695.1 Acidimicrobiia bacterium
ATAAGCAGACGATTGAGGATGCCCCGGGGTTCGACAAGGACAACTGGCCGGACCCAAGCGATGTCGGCTGGTTGAACAAGGTATACGACTACTACGACCGCCAGCCTTACTGGCCCGACAGGAGTTAAAGAATATGGCAGAAATGGAAGAAGCCACGCGCCAAAGCATTCGAGGTGCGGAAACCGACTTGGGGCCAATCAAAGAGAGGTTCGGGGGAGCTGATGTGGTCGCCGGCATCCTGGGAATGCTGGCGGCACTGGGCACCCTCGTTTTCCTTAGCGCTCTGTTGGCAGCTGGCGCAGGGGATATCCCATATCAGCTCAACCAGATCGATGCAGATGGGAACCTCAACGAGGTCGAGATCGTTGGTGCGATCGTGGCGCTAGCAGTCGTATTCGTTTCTTTCTTCGTCGGAGGGTGGGCTGCTGGTCGTATGGCCAGATATGACGGCGGAATCAACGGTGTCGGCGTAGCCCTGTGGTTCATCCTGCTCGTTGCCATATTCGGCCTCCTCGGAGCATGGCTCGGGACGGAATACAACGCTTTTTCCGGGGCGGGTCTCCCCGACTGGTTCGCTCAGATTGGCGTAGACGACGTGACGGTCAAGGCCATCGCCGGTGCTGCTGCCGGGGTAGTCGCCGCTCTCTTGGGTGGAGGCATCGGCGGGATGCTCGGTGAGCAATACCACCGACGGGTCGACGCCGCTTTGACCAGTGAGGTAGTTGAGAGGTCTTGACGGCGCATGAGCAAGGGGAGGGAGTCAAGCGCTACGGCACACCGTCGTCGAATGTCGTGGCCTGCAGAGGCCCCTCAGCCGTGACCGACTTGCCCTGCATGCCTGGGCAGGGCGCGGTCTCGAACCACGAGCAGCCGAATCTTCAGGATATCGAACCTCGAACGCGCCGAATCTCGCGCCACTCCTCGCCGATGTTGCGCGTCACTCGGTGACGATGTCTCCGTGGCGGTGGGCTACCTTCCACTCGCCGTCCTCGAGGCGGTATACCTGCGTAGCCCGCAAGGTGTAGCTGCCTGGCTGTCCGTCGATTGAGCACGAAGTGTGTTCAAGGCCGGCGGTGTAGGCCATGTCGCCCGTGACGTCGTACGCCTGCAGCTCGAACGCGTGCGACGTGCAATCGGAGAAGGTCCTCTCGAGGGAAGAGAAGAGTTCGTCGATCTCACGCTGTCCGAGTGCGTTGCGCATCGCACCCAGGACGCTCACTGGCTCGTTGCGAGACCAGAGCGCCCGGCGTGGTTCTGCGTTGCCGTTGTGGAGGGCGAGCTCGGCTTCGTACAGCGCGGTCTTGACCCAGCGAAGGAAGTCGTCGCGGTCGGTCATCCACTCAGCATGCTACAAAGCCACCGCCAGGGCGACAGGCACGCCAAGGGCGAGGCTGCCTCCGCTGACCGATTCGAGGACGACCGCCAAGTTCACGACGCTTGTGCCATAGCAGCGCCACAGGACCCTGAAAGGGCGCCGTTTCCCCTTGTCACAGGAGTTTGACTGCATCCTTCGCAGCGAGAAGGCCGCGGGTCAAATCCCGTCAGCTCCACTGATTGTGCCTGCAAAGGTCATCTCGGTTTCAAACTGGCGACTCGTTTGACGAGGCTTGCGGTGTCGGTGGCGAATCGGGAGGGATCGTCCCAGCGGGGGGTGTGGCCGGCGCCTGGGTAGACGACGAGTTTTGCATGGGCGATCCTCGCTTCGAGATCCTCTTGCATTTGTCGTCCTACCAGCCGGTCGTTGTCGCCCCAGATCAACAGGACCGGTGTCTCGATGCTTGCGAGTTGGTTGAGGTCGTCGTATTGAATTAGCCCCTGGAATGTCTCACGCCACACCCGAGCCGGCACCTTGAGCAGGTCCTCCACGAACTGGTCGACCACTTCTGGGGCCATGTCGTCCGATGATGTGTCAACCACGAACGACCGGGCGAAATCGGCGGCGATCGGGTCGTCAAGACTTAAGACAACGGATTCGACAAAACGCTGGAGTCTGGTGTCTCCGACCAGAGTCGTCGGTGAAGCCTCTAGCAGGAGGCCGGCTACCCGTTCGGGATGATCGACAGCGACCCGGCGCGCCACCAGGCATGAACCCGAATGGCCCGCCAGCACCGCCCGATCCACCCCCAGGGCGTCTAGGAGGGGGACCACATCCGAGGCGAAGTGTTCCACTCGGTAGCCGGTGGCCGGCTTGTCGGAGTCCCCATGGCCACGCTGAGACACCGCGATAGTCCGAATCGAGGTTGGAAGCAGGTCCAGAATCATCTGATATGAGCGCCAAGAGTCGGTAGGTCCCGGCAACAGGACCAGTGTCGGCCCCGAGTCGTCGCCTTGGCTCGCCACCGACAACGACAGATTGCTGTTGATTTGCACGGTTGAGACGGCGCGGGTCACGAGTTCATTCAACACGAGAGACCTGGAGACCACTTCGCCGATCGAAGGGCAATCAATGTCTCTCTATTCCAAACGGTTGCCGCACCTTCAACGACCTGTCCTCCGGAGCGCCAGGCCTGTCGCGTGCACTAATCACCAAGCGGCTGCGGGAACTGGAGCGGGCCGGACTCCTCGTCATTGTTCCCAAACCAAACGGGCGCGGCTCCTATTACGAACCGACTGAAGCCGGGCACGAAGCGTGGAGTGTCTTGGCGGCCCTCGGGACATCTGGCGCGACCGGTGGACGGACATCCTCGCGGAGCACGCCGACCCGAACGCAGTCCTGTGGTCTTGGTCACATCAGTACCAGAACTCCGAGACCCTTCCACCAGACCGAACCGTGGTCCAGTTCGAGTTCCGCGACGAAAAGAGCCGCTGGATACGAGTGGTTCCGCATCGAGGACAGGTTCATCGAATTGTGCCTATTCGACCCTGGCTTCGACATCGACTTGGTCGTCCGCATCGAAGATCCGGTCCCGTTCGCTCAGTGGCACGCCGGACTGATCGAATGGCGCGACGTCCTCCGGGATGGTGTAACTCTCACCGGCTCCTCGCATCTACAGCGGGCGCTACCCACGTGGAACACCTGCCCGTCCTCCCACAAGGAGAGGCGAATCGCCGAGTCGGGCAGCTTCGCCGATTGAAATATCGGCGACAGGTTCGTACCTGATGACGATCCCATTCGGCATTTTGCCAGCGTGCCGCGCGCTCGTCCCGACTCCGTACCGGGGCATTCGATTCCTGACCCAAGGATCGTTGTCCGGCACTCGCGCTCCGTCAATAGAAGCCAACGCCCCTTGTCGGTTGCCACCTCGGCTGACGTTACATCTCACTACGTCTCACGAGGCTCATGCCACAGCCGCGCCACTGACCCGCGAATGCGTATCGTTTCCCCTTAGTCAGAGGCTTTTGACTGCACCTTTCGCAACGAGGCGG
>JARDZU010000262.1 GCA_029240695.1 Acidimicrobiia bacterium
CACACCCGAGGACGCCCCAACGGACTGGATCCGTCACCTCATAGCCTCCTCGACTCGACACAATCGACCCATGCGGCATTGTGTCGAAACCTCCCAAACGGGGCAAACGTGACCGCAAGGGCCTGGGTGTGGCTCATCGCCGGGGTGGCAGCCGGGGCTCTGATGGCCGGTGCACTGGCAACCGGCGCGATCGTGGCCTTCTGGCCCGACCTGCCGGAGATGGCGTCACCGCCGCCCCATTTCGTCGATGAGGCGGAGCGTGCGGGTATCAACCATGTATACGACGGCGATTTCGCGTACTTCGTGGGCGGCGGTGTGGCCGTTCTCGACTGTGACGAAGACGGTCGGCCCGACCTGTATCTGGCCGGAGGCGACAGCCCGAGCGGCCTCTACCGCAATGAGAGCCCAATTGGCGGGTCGCTTCGATTCGGGCAGATGCTGGACTCCACGGCAAGCAATCTCACCGGGGTGACTGGCGCCTACCCCCTCGACATCGACAGCGATCAGCACATGGACCTGGCGGTGCTTCGAGTCGGTGAGGACGTCTTGCTGCAGGGACGCGGCGACTGCACCTTCGATCGTGCCAACGAGACGTGGGGTCTCGATGCCGCCGCCAACGACTGGACTGTCGGGTTCAGCGCGATCTGGGAGGGAGAATCCGATCTGCCGACTCTGGCCTTCGGCAACTACCTGGCCGAGGGTGGGCAGACGACCGGGGAGTGCGAGGACCATCGACTTTTCCGACCCGAGGAGGAGGGTTACGGCCCGCCCCAAGCGCTCAGCCCGGGGCATTGCACCCTCTCCATCCTCTTCTCCGACTGGGACCGATCTGGTCGGCACGATCTCCGGATGACCAACGACCGCCACTACTACCGGAACGGCGAGGAACAGCTCTGGCGGATGGCCGAGGGCGAGGCTCCTCGCCTCTACACCCGAGAGGAGGGCTGGCAGCCCATGCAGATCTGGGGGATGGGGATCGCCGGCCAGGACGTCACTGGCGACGGCCTACCGGAGTATTTCCTCACAAGCCAGGGTGACAACAAGCTTCAGACCCTCGCCGACGGATCGACACAACCGAACTACACCGATATCGCCTTCGAGCGGGGCGTGACCGCACATCGGCCCTATGCGGGAGACCGAGCAGCGCCCTCGACCGCCTGGCACCCCGAGTTCCAGGACGTGAACAACGACAGCCTCATCGACTTGTTCGTGTCCAAGGGCAACGTCGAGGCCCAGGAAGGCTACGCCTCGAGGGATCCGAGCAATCTCATGATCGGCAACCCGGACGGCACTTTCACCGAGATGGCAGACGAGGCAGGGATCGTGGACTTCGCACGCTCTCGGGGCGCCGCCCTGGTCGACTTCAATCTCGATGGGATGCTCGACCTCGTCGAAGTGAATCGTCGGGAGAACGTAAACCTCTGGCGCAACGCCGGGTGGGGTGACACGTCCTCGCCCTCGCCCATGGGCAACTGGATCGGCCTGCGATTGGAGCAGCCGGCGCCCAACGTTGACGCCATCGGGTCGTGGATCGAGGTGAAGATCGGCAACCGGGTGGTGCAGCGCGAGCTAACCGTGGGTGGAGGCCATGCCGGCGGTCAACTGGGCTGGTCACACTTCGGCGTCGGCGACGCGGATAGCGTTGAGGTGCGGGTGCAGTGGCCCGACGGAGAGAAGGGGGGATGGCTCGATGTGGGCTCGAACCATTTCATGATCATCGAACGGGATGCCGACGAAGCCGCGGTCTGGGATCCGGGCCAATGACCTCATGACAGGGGCCCGTCTCGCCGATTTGGAGCTGCCGGATTTCGGGATGCCGGCTGCGATGCCCGTCATCCCCGACCTCGTCTACGAGGACCGAATGGAGCGTTTCCGCAAGCTATCCGCCGAGCGGGGGCTCGACCGAATCATCGTGTACGCCGATCGTGAGCACAGTGCCAATCTCTCCTACCTGACCGGTTTCGACCCGCGTTTCGAAGAGGCGCTGCTCGTCGTGGGTCCTGATGAGGTGCCGGCCATCCTCGTGGGCAACGAATGCTGGGGAATGGCTGATGCCGCTCCCCTCACCATGCGGCGCCACCTCTTCCAAGACTTCAGTCTCCCCAGCCAGCCACGCGACCGATCCCTCTCCCTGGCGGAGATCCTGGGAGAGGAGGGCATCGGTGCCGGGAGCAGAGTCGGCGTGGTGGGGTGGAAGGTATTCGACGACACCGGGGTCATCGACCTTCCCGCGTTCATCGTCGACGAATTGCGCCGGCTAACCGGGTCGGACGGCACGGTGGAGAACGCCACGGACATCCTGGTTGGAGCTGCCGACGGACTGCGCGTCATCAACGAGGTAGAACAGCTCGCCTACTACGAATGGGCCGCCTGCCACACCTCGAGCGGCGTGCGGCGGGTGCTCGAGGGGCTGCATCCTGGCCTGACCGAGCAAGAGGCGGTCCGGTTGCTCGAGTGGAACGGGACACCGCTCTCCTGTCACTTGATGCTGACCGCCGGGCCAAGGGCGTCGCTCGGGTTGCTCAGCCCTGGCGACCGGCCCATGGAGCGAGCTGATCGATTCACCGTCGCCTTTGGGATCTGGGGAGCGCTCAACTGCCGGGCCGGGTTCGTGGCGGAAGGCCCTGAGGATCTGCCCGGGGAAATCGGCGACTACGTCGATCGTCTGGTGGCTCCCTATTTCGAGGCGGTGGCCGAGTGGTACGGAGCGCTGCACATCGGGCAGAAAGGCGGCGCGCTCCAGGAGATCATCGATCGGCGTCTGGGCGACCCCTTCTTTGGCATCTTCCTCAACCCCGGTCATCAGATCCATCTCGACGAGTGGGTCAACTCGCCCGTCGGTCCGGGATCCGACATCGAGCTCGCATCCGGCATGGCGCTACAGGTCGACATCATCCCGGCCACGGGCACCGAGTACTTCACGTCCAACATCGAGGATGGGATCGCCCTTGCGGACGAGTCGTTGCGGGCGACGCTCGCCGATCGTTATCCGGACGTCTGGCAGCGCATCACCGCCCGTCGAGAATTCATGAGGAGCTCGCTCGGCATCGACCTGCACCCCGACGTGCTCCCCTTCTCCAACATCCCCGCCTACCTGCCTCCGTTCCTCCTCCGACCCGACCGGGTGATGACGATGACCGGGTAGAACAAGTCCGGGGTGTCGATCGATCAGCAACCCAATCTCGATTTGGCGTGACTCCCGGGGAGGGCTACTCCATCTCAGCCCTGTTGGGCTTTGCAGGAGCGGCCACAGCCAAAACGATGAGGGCCGCCCCGAGGCCGATGATCAACCCGGGCACAAGGAAGACCCCGAATCCGCCTTGCGCCTCTTGTATGAACACCTCAGAC
>JARDZU010000100.1 GCA_029240695.1 Acidimicrobiia bacterium
GCCCATGATCTTCATCCAGGCGACGAAGCCCTGATAGCGATCGAGACCGGTGGAGAGATGCTGGGGCCCTCCGACGTGGGCGATCCGGGTGTGACCCAGCTCGACGAGATGGCGGACTGCGAGACCGATGCCGGCGTGATCGTCGGTCGTGACCGAGGGGACCTTCTGATCGTCCACTGTCCGGTTGACCAGCACCAGGGGCAGCCCGAATTCCACCAGCTCGTCGATCGCCGGTGTGTTGCGGTGGGCGGTGGCCAGGATCAATCCGTCCACTCGGCGATTCATCATCGATGCAATGAGCTGGCCCTCACGCTCGGCGTCGTTGTCGGTGTTGCCAAGGATGAGGGTGTAATCGGCGGTCCCCAAAACGTCCTCGACGCCCCGGACTATTGGTGGGAACAGCGGGTTGGTCAGGTCGGGGAGGAGCATGCCGATCGAGAAGGTCTTGTTCGTCTTGAGCCCTCTGGCCATGGAGTTTGGGCGGTAGCCGAGGTCACGTGCGGCAGCCGTGACTCGTTCGATGGTCCCCTCGTTGACCAGGTCTCGGGTGGAGGGGTTCAGTGCGCGCGACGCAGTCGAGGGATGAACCCCTGCCTTGTCGGCCACCTCTCGGAGGGTCACGGCTCTCTGCATGCCGGGAGTCTACAAACGAGTGCTGGTGGCGGTCAGGCTCCGAGGTCGAGGTAATCCCGGTCGAGCTCTTTGACCGTTCGACACCCGATCAGCGCCATGGTGCGTCTCATGTCGCTCGCAAGGAGATCGAGGACGTGATCCACTCCCGCCTCTCCCGCCGCGCCAAGCCCGTACAGGTAGGCACGGCCGGCCATGCAGGCGGTGGCCCCGAGCGCCAGGGCTTTGACGATGTCGCTCCCGCGCCGGACACCACCGTCACAGATGATCTCGATTCGGTCCCCGACTGCGTCGACGACTTCGGGAAGGAGGTCTAGGGGAGCGGGTGCGGAGTCCAGTTGACGGCCACCGTGATTGGAGAGGGCGATGGCTTCGAGTCCCTCGTCCGCGGCGATCCGGGCGTCGTCGACAGTCTGGATTCCCTTGAGCACAATTGGGCCGTTCCACCTAGCCCGCAGCCATTCGACATCGCTCCAGGACAGTCCCGGGTCGAACTGATTGCTGACGAACTCGGCAAGCGCAACCGTCTCTCCGCCCTCCCCGACGCTTCGCCCGGCGACGTTCGCGAAGACGATCGGGTCGTTGGTCAGGAACTGCCACGTCCAACCGGGGTGGATGATGCCGTCCAAGATCGTCGACATGCCGAGCTTCGGTGGCAAGGTGAAGCCCCGCCTCACATCCCGCTCCCTCTTGCCAAAGACGGCGGTGTCGACAGTGAGACAAAGTGCCTCATAGCCGGAGTCCGCCGCCCGCTCCACCATCTCTGCGACCAGGCCCCGGTCCTTCCACACGTAGACCTGGAACCACAGCCGCCCGGTGCTGACCGCCGCCACCTCTTCGATCGACCGGGTCCCCAGGGTCGAGAGCGAATAGGGAAGCCCGCAGCGCTGGGCGGCCCGTGCCACCGCCAGCTCACCGGCCGGGTCAGCGATGCGGGTGAAGCCGGTGGGTGCGAGGGCCAAAGGGTACGGGATCGGCTTGCCGAGGAGGGAAGAGGAGGTGTCGACCTCGCTCACATCCTTGAGGACTCGAGGGCGGAAGGTCATTCGTCGATAGGCGTCGGAATTCGATCTCAGTGCCAGCTCGTCTTCGGCGCCGCCATCGATGTAGTCGAAGACTCCCCGGGGAAGTCGACGTTTGGCGATGGCACGCAGATCGGATACCGAAACGCCCTTCCGCAGTCTTCGCTTCGTCGGGCTGAGCTCGAGACCCCGGAACCGGAGCTCGCGGAGTGATCCGAACCAGCGTTTCCTCGGCGTCTGAGACTGCATCGTCAAACACGGTAGTTGGGCCGACACCCCGTTATCTAGAGTGATATGTTACATAAGTGAACGTCCTCCTCCCGGTCGTTCACATAGGAGGAAGCTGGTTTGAGCGAACCCCGGCCGGTCATCGAGATCAAGGGGGTGTCCAAGCGCTTCGACGCCACTCAGGCCCTGTCGGAGGTGTCACTGTCGCTCCGGGCCGGGGAGATCCACTCACTGGTCGGTGAGAACGGAGCCGGAAAGTCCACCCTCATCAAGATCATGACCGGTCTCTACCCGGCGGACTCCGGTGAGATGACCCTTGGGGGCGAGCCGTTTGCCCCGAGAAGCTCGGCCGACGCCCAGCGTCAGGGGATCGCCGCCATCTATCAGGAGCCGTCGGTGTTTCCCGACCTCAGCGTGGCGGAGAACATCTTCATCGGGCACCAGGACCAGGGAATGATGGTCGACTGGTCGACGATGTACCGGGAAGCCTCCCGGATCCTCGCCAAGCTCGACATCGAGATCGACCCTCGCCTCCCCGCCGCCGGACTCACCGTCGCCGGCCAGCAGGCAGTCGAGATCGCCAAGGCGATTTCGCTCGACGTGCGGGTTCTCATCATGGACGAGCCGACCGCGGCCCTCTCCGCCCACGAGGTCGATCGCCTGTTCCGTCAGGTACGCAGCCTCAAGGAGGCGGGCGTGTCCGTCCTCTTCATCACGCATCGGTTAGAGGAGCTCTTCGCCATATCGGACCGGATTTCGGTGTTCCGCGATGGGCGGCACATCTCGACCCGTCCGGCCAATGAAGTCACGGAAGAGTCGCTGGTGCGTGAGATGGTGGGGAGGGACCCGTCTGACTTCTTCGCCAGGGGTGAGCACCCCGAGGGTGAAGCGGTGTTGAGGGTCGATTCGCTGGGTGTGTCCGGCGTCTTCTCCGACGTGACCTTCGACGTGCGACGCGGGGAGGTGCTCGGATTCGCCGGTCTCGTCGGGTCAGGCCGCACCGACATCGCTCTCTCCCTGTTCGGCGTCCATCCGGCCGATGAAGGCACCATCGAACTGGAGGGTCAGACCCTCGACATCAGATCTCCACGCCAGGCGCTGGCCAGTGGGATCGCGTATCTCTCGGAGGACCGGCGCAGACTCGGCCTGTCGGTCGAGCAATCGCTGGTCGCCAACGTGACCCTGGCGACCCTGAACCGGTACACGAGCGCACTCGGTCTCATCGACCGCGACCAGGAGCGCGCCGACGCCGAGGCATTGCGGCAACGGCTCGGCATCCGGGCGCCAAGCCTGTCGACACCTGTCAGCCAGCTGTCGGGTGGCAATCAGCAAAAGACCATGCTCGCCAAATGGCTCAACACCCACCCCAAAGTATTGATCCTGGACGAGCCGACTCGGGGCATCGATGTCGGCGCCAAGGCCGACGTCCACAAATTCATCGACGAGCTCGCCACCTCGGGGATCGCGATCATGCTGATCTCCTCCGACTTGCCCGAGGTCATTGCCATGAGCGACCGGGTCGCCGTCATGCGCGAGGGCAGTTTGATCGGCATCTATCCGCGTCGTGACGCCACTCAGGAGCGCATCATGACCGCCGCAGTTGGTGCCCGGTGACCGAATCCGCTGCGGAAGCAGCCCCGAAGAGCACCAGGTTCCTCCGTCCGGAGCGGGTGAAGGAGGCGACGCTCCTCGCAATCATCGCGGTATCGGTGTTGGTGTTCGCTTTCCTCATCGAGGGTTATCTCAGCGGACGCTTCTTCAACCGGGTCACCACGAGCGTCGTGGTCGTGACCCTCCTCGCCGCTGCCCAGGCGCTGGTCATATTCAGTCGCAACATCGATCTGTCTGTGGGCTCGATCGTGGGTGTGGCCGCCTATCTCACCGGTGATTTCCTGGCGGCCACCGGGCAAGGACCTATCACAGCCGTGCTGGTGGCCATCGTGGTCGGGGCGGTCCTGGGATCGGTCAACGGCCTCCTCGTTGCCTACGGCGGTGTGCCGGCGATCATTGTCACGCTGGGCACACTGGCGCTGTTCCGCACCTTGCTCAGCATCTACTCGGAGGGGGCCAACGTCCTTGCCGGCGACCTTCCTTCATGGGTGCTCGAGTTCAACAATGTCACGCTGTTCACGATCGCCGGATTCCAGGTTCGGCTGGTGTTCTTGATCGCGGTGTTCGTGGTGGTGGGTCTGCAATTCGCCTTGGCCCGGCTCCGCTGGGGGAGGAGGATCTACGCCATCGGATCCAACCCGTCGGCAGCGGCCCAAGCCGGGTTGCCTACCGCGTCTCTTGTCTTTTGGTCGTTCGTCGGCTCCGGTGCCCTGGCGGGGCTGGCCGGATTCATGTTCCTGGCTCGGGCCGGCACGATCAGCGCCACCGCCGGTGCCGGGCTCGAGCTCGAGTCCGTGGCTGCGGCTGTCGTTGGTGGGGTCAGCATCCTTGGTGGATCCGGCACCATGGTCGGCGCCTTCCTCGGGGCTGTTTTCATTGACACTCTCAAGCTCAGCTTGGTCCGTGTGCCGGAGGTCAGTGAGTTCTGGCGTGATGCCTTCCTCGGGATTCTGATCCTGGCTGCGGTCATCCTCGACACGGTCCTTCGCAACCGTTTCAACCGTCGCTGGTCAGCCGAGGCGAGAAAGGCGATGGAGTCCACAGGCCCCTCGGCAGTCGGGATGGCCCGCATGGCGGGAGGAGGCGGGGGGACTGCCGATGCGTGAGTGGGCGGCCAAGCATCGTTGGGAGTCGATCCTGATCGTCGTGCTGGCGGCGACGATCGTCGTCAACGTCTCCCTGTCCCCGTTCTATCTCGGTTTCGGGAACTTCGTAAACCTCTTCTGGCTATCGATCGAGAAGATCATCGTTGTCATCGTGATGACGTTTGTGATCATCAATGGCGAGATCGATCTCTCCGTGGCCTCGGTCATGGGGTTCTCGGCGGCGGTGATGGCGACTCTCTACGAAGGCGGAGAGATGGCGTTCGTCCTCGCCATCCTGATCGGCATTGTCGCCGGTGCCCTCGCCGGGCTTCTCCAGGGCCTTGTCATCACCCGATTCGGCCTTCCCTCGCTGGTGGTCACACTCGCCGGGCTGATCGGGTTCCGCGGTGCGGCACGTGTCCTTCTCGAGGACCGGTCCGTGGGGGACTTCCCGGAATGGTTCGAGAGGATCGGCCAGCAGACCCTCTTCGGGCCGTTCCCGGTCGCCCTCGTCCTCTTTTTCGTTGGCCTTGCCCTGGCCTGGATCATCCTCGAGCGGAGCGCGTTCGGACGGAAGGTTTACGTGATCGGCAACAGCGCCGATGTCGCACGTTTCTCCGGCATCGAAGTCGACTCGGTGAAGGTGCGGCTGTTCGTCGCCTCGGGCACTGTCGCCGGCCTGGCCGGGGTTCTTTTCGCCGCCCGCGTCGGAGCAGTCCAGGGGACCCTTGGCGAAACCTATGAGCTGGACATCATCACCATGGTGCTCCTCGGCGGGGTGAGCATCTTTGGCGGTTCGGGATCCATGCTCGGGGTGGTTCTCGCCCTGTTCACCGTTCTCAACATCCGCAACGGCCTCGGGCTGGCCAACATCGATGGAATCACCCAAACCGGAGTCATCGGCCTGCTGCTGATCGGGTCGGTGCTGGTTCCCAATCTGGCCCGGAGGTATCGCCTCCGCCGCCCCGCACCCGAGGCGATGGCACACGGTCCCCCCTGACCAACCACTGAACGGAGGTAGCTACGGCTCATATCGATGAACATCGAGACACCACAATCAAGAGGAGGAAAGACATAGTGACAGCAAACAAGCGACGCAGCCGGGTCCTGGGCCCGCTGGTGGTCGTTGCCTTGATACTCGCCGCCTGTGGCGGGGATAGCGGCGACACGACGACCACCGCGGGTGAAGCAACCACCACCGCGGCTGAGGCCACGACGACGGTCGTGGCCGAGACGACCACGTCGGCCGCTGCGGAGACGACTACATCTGCAGCCGCTGGCGGGGAGGCCGTGGAGATCACCGCAGGCGACTCGATCACGGCAACGTTCTTGCCCAAGTGCACCAACATCGCGGTGTTCCCGCAGGCCAACTCGGGGGCCGAGGAAGCTGCGGCGGAGCTCGGCTCCGACCCGGCGGAGTTCGTCGGTCCCGCCGACTGTGGCGACACCACAGGGCAGATCGAGTTCATGACCAACGCCGTCACGCAAGGTGTCGACGCGATCATGCTCTCCAACAACTCGGGTGATCAGCTCGACGCCCCCGCTCAGGCAGCGGCGGACGCCGGCATCCCGGTGGTGACCTGGGACTCACCAATTCCATCGGCCACCGGTGAGAGCGTGTTCGTGGCTCAGGTCGATTTCGACGAGACCGGTCAGGTGATGGCCGAGATGGCTCGCACCATCCTCGGCGACGACGGTGGCGAGTTCGCCATCCTGTCGGCGACACCGGACGCGGCGAACCAGAACGCCTGGATCGCGGCCATGGAGGAGGTCCTCGCCACACCTGAATTCGAGAATCTGGTGTTGGTCGAGACGGTCTATGGCAACGACGTCGCCGAGGACTCGGTGACCGCTGCCCTGGGCCTGGTCGACTCGCATCCCGATCTCGAGCTCATCATGGCTCCGACCACGGTCGGGATCGTGGCCGCGGCACAGGCGATGACCCAGGAAGGCTTGTGTGAGACGATCAAAGTCTCGGGTCTTGGTCTCCCTGAGGAGATGGCGCCCTATGTCGAGAGCGGATGCGCGCCGGAGTTCGCCCTGTGGAGCTTCGTCGATCTCGGGTACCTCGCCTACTACGTGGCATACGGGATCGCCACCGAGCAGATCGTTGCTGAGGAAGGCGCCACCTTCGTCGCCGGTCGCATGGGTGAGTACGAGATCACCGCGGACCCGACCCGGGATGCCGGGTTGCGAGTGCTGATGGGACCGTTCTCCAAATACAACGCGGAGAACCCGGGCACCTGAGTCGTTGGCTTCGCCCGGGCCCGTGATGGGCCCGGGCGGGCCTCGGGCTTGGAGAGCGGTGTAAGATTGTGCGATATCTAACGCCCGATCGCACACCTCTGCCCGAGGGCAGGAGGAAGAACGATGCGGAGACTCGAGACGGGGATCGATGAGCGCCGGTGAACAGCCATCTGTAGTCGACGAGCTGATCGCTCGGTCCAACCGGCTCGGCGCTGATCGGCGCAACACCAACTACGGAGGGGGCAACACCTCGGCCAAGGGGCAACTCACCGACCCGGCCTCCGGCGACGAAGTCGAGGTGATGTGGGTCAAGGGGTCAGGCGGCGATCTGGGCACGCTTACCGCTCACGGGCTATCCGTGCTCCGTCTCGACGGAATACGCCGCCTCAGTGATGTCTATAGGGATGAGGCGCGCGAAGACGAGATGCATCAGCTGCTCGATTTCTGTCTCTTCGGCCCGCCCGGCGCCGCACCGAGCATCGACACCTCGATGCACGGTCTCCTCGAGGTGACTCACATCGATCACCTCCATCCCGATTCCGTCATCGCACTGGCCGCTTCGGCCGATGGTGAAGAGCTGACCAAACGTTGCTACGGCGACGAGGTGGGCTGGGTCCCCTGGAGGCGGCCCGGTTTCCAGCTGGCGCTGGACATGGAAGACCTGCGCAAACAGCGACCCGACCTGAAGGGCGTGGTGATGGGCGGCCACGGCCTCACCGCCTGGGGAGACAGCTCGGAGGCCTGCGAGTCGAACTCATTGGATCTCATCGCCAGGGCGACCGAGTTCATCGAACGGCACGGCCGGTCGGAGCCCCTCGGGCCGATTCGACCCGGGTTCGAGCCCTTGGAACCATCGGAACGGGAGGCGCAGGCGGCGGCGTTGGCCCCGGTGATCCGCGGGCTGGCCGGAACCGACGGCCCCGTGGTGGGGCGCTGGTTCGATGACGACATCGTCCTCGACTTCATTGGCCGCGAGGCGGCACCACGCGTCGTGCCACGAGGGACATCTTGTCCCGATCATTTCATCCGCACCAAGGTGCGGCCCCTGCTCCTCGATCTTCCAGCGGCGTCGCCTCTCGAAGAGCGGATAGACCGGCTCCGTCAGCTCCACGCCGAGTACAGGGAGGAGTATCGGGCCTACTACGAGCGTCATGCCGATGCCCAGACCCCACCCATGCGCGGGGCGGACCCGGCCATCTTCCTCATCCCCGGGATCGGCATGTTCAGCTTTGGAGCCGATAGTCAGACCGCCCGGGTCGCGGGGGAGTTCTACATCAATGCGATCAACGTCATCACCGGCGCCGAGGCGGTCTCCGTCTATCAGCCGGTTCCCGAAGCCGAGAAGTTCCGGGTCGAGTACTGGATGCTCGAGGAGATGAAGCTGCGCCGCCGCCCTCCCCCCAAGCCACTCACCGGGAGGGTTGCGCTCGTAACCGGCGCAGGCTCCGGCATCGGACGGGCCATCGCCGAGACGTTCGCCGACTCGGGCGCGGTGGTTGTCGTAGTCGACATCAATCTCGATTCGGCACGGGAGACGTCTGAGCAAATCGGGTCGAGCGACACCGTGCTGCCGGTCGAGGCAGATGTCACCGATGAGACGGCCGTTCGAGGGGCGATCGAAGCTGCGGTGCGCGCCTTCGGGGGCATCGATATCGTCGTCAACAACGCCGGCCTCTCCCTGTCCAAGAGCTTGCTCGACACGACCGAGCGTGACTGGGATCTGCAACACGATGTGATGGCCAAGGGCTCGTTCCTCGTTTCCAAGCACGCCGCCTCGGCGATGATCGACCAGGGGCGGGGAGGTGACATCATCTACGTCGTGAGCAAGAACGCAGTGGTGGCCGGACCCAACAACCTCGCCTACGGATCGGCGAAGGCGAGCCAGGCTCATCAGGTGCGCTTGCTGGCTGCCGAGTTGGGCCGTCACGGGATCAGAGTCAATGGGATCAACCCGGACGGCGTGGTCCAGGGCTCGGGTATCTTCGCCGCCGGCTGGGGGGCGGACCGGGCCAAGGTCTACGGAGTGCCCGAGGAGGAGTTGGGCAAGTTCTACGCCGATCGCACTCTGCTCAAGCAGGAGGTGCTGCCCGAGCACGTGGCCAAGGCCGCTCTGGCCCTGGTCGGTGGCGCGCTGAGCCAGACCACAGGGCTGATGATCCCGGTGGACAGTGGTGTCGTTTCGGCGTTCCTGAGGTGAGCCAAGGAGGAGTGAGATGATCGACCGGGACCGGATCGCCGGGTTGAACGAAGCATGGGCGGCTCCATTGCAAGAAGACCTGGAGCACCTGGCCGGCCGGCTCGACCGGCGCAATGGGACGAGCGCGGACGATCTGGTATCGGCGCTCGCAGACTTCGATGTCGCCGCCCCTTCCTGGGCAGTTGGGACCGGGGGGACCAGATTCGGCCGGTTCCCGATCGGCGGCGAGCCCCGCAACACGGAGGAGAAGATCGATGACGTCGCCCTTCTCAACAGGTTGACGGCCAGCAACGGAACCATCTCGCTCCACGTCCCGTGGGACGATCCGGACGACCCTGACGGCTTGCGTGAGTACGCCGAGGAACGGTCGATCGGCTTCGACGCGATGAACTCGAACACGTTCCAGGACAACCCATCGACTACAGACGATGGCAAGCTCAGCTACAAATTCGGCAGCCTGGCCAACGCCGACCCTGCCGTGCGGGAGGTCGCCCTCGAGCACAAGAAGTATGTGATCGATCTCGGTGTCAGGCTGGGATCCACCGCGCTGACGGTCTGGCTCGCCGACGGGATCAACCACCCCGGCCAGGCCGACCACACGACTCAGTTCGAGCGGGTGGCAGAGGGCCTTCGTGCCGTCCACGACTATCTGCCCGACGGCTGGCAGATGTTCACCGAGCACAAGCCCTATGAGCCGGCCTTCTATGCCACCGTCAACTCCGACTGGGGCTCCTCGCTCCTCCTGGCCCAGGCGGCAGGGCCCAAAGCTTCGTGCCTCGTGGATCTCGGACACCACCTTCCCAACGCCAACATCGAGCAGATCGTGAGCCGGCTGGCCATGGCCGGGCGTCTCGGCGGGTTTCATTTCAACGACTCGAAGTACGGCGACGACGACCTCACCACCGGTTCGATTCAGCCTTTCCAGTTGTTCCTCATCTTCTGCGAGTTAATCAGGGCGGGCGAGGGTCGGCTCCCAGCGCTGGCCTACATGATCGACCAGAGCCACAACATCAAGGACCCGCTCGAAGACCTGATCCAGTCGACCGAAGCGGTGTCGATCGCATACGCCCAGGCGCTCCTGGTGGAGCGCGACGCTCTCCTCGAGGCTCAGACCGCTAATGATGCCGCTCTGGGACAGCACCTGCTTCAGGACGCATTCCGCATCGACGTCCGCCCACTGGTGGCGGAGGCCCGTCGTGTGAAGGGCGGGGCCATCGAGCCCCTCGCTGCCTACCGGTCGCTTGGATACCGCCGGGCGATGATCGAAGAGCGCGGTCTGGCCTCGGTCGCAACCGGGCTGTGAGCGGCCCGTTGCGGGTCCTGGCGGTGGATCTCGGAGCCACATCGGTCCGCGTCGCCGCAGTCGACCTGTCGGCGCAGGAACCGTCGGTGGAAATTCTCCATCGATGGGAACACTCTCCAATCATGGTGGCGGACGGGTCCTTGCGTTGGGACTGGCCCCGGATCGTCTCGGAGGTCGAGGCCGGGCTGGAGCAGGGCCTCTCCACCGGGGATGTGGCGTCGATCGGGGTCGACGGCTGGGGCATCGACTACGGGCTGATCGATGGGACCGGGCGACTTGTCGATCTCCCGTTTTCGTACCGGGACCCGAGAACCGAAGGATGGCAATCCACGGCCCAGCGAATTGGGCTGGAGCGTCTCTACGAGCGCACCGGAGTCCAGATGATGGCGATCAACACGATCTTCCAGCTGGCGGCGCACGACCCCGCGGAGCTGGCACGAGCTTCCCGGATCCTCCTCCTCCCCGATCTTCTCGTCCATCACCTCACCGGGCAGGTGGCGGCTGAGCGCTCCAACGTCTCGACTACCGCACT